>NZ_BANB01000351.1 GCF_000964365.1 Acidisphaera rubrifaciens HS-AP3
GTCCCCGGTGACCGGGACCGGCGCCCGCCCCGCCTCGGCGAGGCTATCCAGACCGCACAGGCCGCAGCCGGTCGGGCCGGCGATGCGCCGCATGCGCCGCTCCAGCGCCTCGCGCCGCCCTTCGACGAGGCTCATGCGCAGCTCGATCCCGTCCGGCACCTCGACGACATCCAGCTCCGCGATCTCGTCGGCGCCGGAAACGATCCGCTCGGTCAGGCTGAATCCGACGGCGAAATCCGCGAGATCGGCCGGCGAGGCCATCATCACCGCATAGGTCACGCGATCGTAGGTCAGCGCCACCGGCACTTCCTCGGCAAGGCGGCGTAGCCCCGCCTCGGCGGCGCCGTCGTGCCAGCGCAGCCGTGCCGCCTCGGCTACCGCCGCGCGGCCCGTCTCTCCGGCCGCCATGCCACCGCTCCGCTCAGTCGGCCACGTCCGGCAACTCGTGGACGATGCGGCGGCTTTCGTCGGAATGCTGACGATAGGCGCGCTGCCAGTCGGTCAGGCCGTTCGACGGCGTCACCTGCACCGCCGTCACCTTGTACTCCGGGCAGTTGGTCGCCCAGTCGGAGTAATCGGTGGTGATGACGTTGGCCTGCGTGTCGGGGTGGTGGAACGTCGTGTAGACGACGCCCGGCGCCACGCGATCGGTGACGCGGGCGCGCAGCGCCGTCTCGCCGGTGCGGCTCTTGATCCGCACCCAGTCGCCGTCGCGCAGGCCGCGCTCCTCGGCGTCGTGCGGGTGGATCTCCAGCCGATCCTCCTCGTGCCAGCGCGAATTCTCGGTCCGCCGCGTCTGCGCGCCGACGTTGTACTGCGACAGGATGCGCCCGGTGGTCAGCAGCAGCGGGAAGCGCGGGCCGGTATGCTCCTCCGTCGGCACGTATTCGGTGACGACGAAATTACCGAGGCCGCGCACGAACCCATCCATGTGCATCACCGGCGTGCCGTGCGGCGCCGCCTCGTTGCACGGCCACTGGATCGATCCATCCCGATCCAGCTTCTCGAACGACACGCCCGCGAAGGTCGGCGTCATCTCCGCGATCTCGTCCATGATCTCGGACGGGTGACCGTAGTTCATGTCCATGCCGAGCGCGCGGGCGATCATCTGCGTGATCTCCCAGTCGGCATAGCCGTTCTTCGGCGCCATCACGCGGCGGACGCGGTTGATGCGCCGCTCGGCGTTGGTGAACGTGCCGTCCTTCTCCAGGAAGCTGCTGCCCGGCAGGAAGACATGCGCGTAGTTGGCGGTCTCGTTGAGGAACAGGTCCTGCACCACCACGCATTCCATGGCGGAGAGGCCGGCGACGATGTGGCGCGTGTCCGGGTCGGACTGCGCGATGTCCTCGCCCTCGATGTACAGCGCCTTGAACGTGCCCTCGACGGCGGCATCGAGCATGTTGGGAATGCGCAGGCCGGGCTCCGGGTCGATCGCGACGCCCCAGCGCCGCTCGAACGCCCGCCGCACGTCCTCGGTGCCCACATGGCGGTAGCCGGTGAACTCGTGCGGAAAGCTGCCCATGTCGCAGCTGCCCTGCACGTTGTTCTGGCCGCGCAGCGGGTTCACGCCGACGCCCTTGCGGCCGATGTTGCCGGTCGCCATCGCGAGGTTGGCGATCGCCATCACCGCCGTCGTGCCCTGGGTGTGTTCGGTGACGCCGAGGCCGTAATAGATCGCGGCATTGCCGCCGGTCGCATACAGCCGGGCCGCCGCGCGGATATCCTCGGCGGGCACGCCGCACAGCTCCGCCACGGCCTCGGGGCTGTTGCGGTCCTCGGCGGCGAAGGCCGCCCACTCGCTGAACGTCGTCAGGTCGCAGCGCGCGCGCACGAACGCCTCGTCCACCAGCCCCTCGGTCACGATCACATGCGCCATCGCCGACAGCATGGCGACGTTGGTGCCGGGCCGCAGCGGCAGGTGATACTGCGCCTGCACATGCGGCGAGCGCACCAGGTCGATGCGGCGCGGATCGATGACGATCAGCTTCGCGCCGTCGCGCAGCCGCTGCTTCAGCCGGCTGGCGAACACCGGATGGCCGTCGGTGGGGTTGGCGCCGATCAGCAGGATGACGTCCGCATGCTCGACGCTTTCGAAATCCTGCGTCCCGGCCGAGGTGCCATAGGTCGCGCTCAGGCCATATCCGGTCGGCGAGTGGCAGACGCGGGCGCAGGTGTCGATGTTGTTGTTGCCGAAGCCGGCGCGCACCAGCTTCTGGACGAGATACGTCTCCTCGTTCGTGCAGCGCGACGAGGAAATGGCGCCGACCGAGTCCTTGCCATAGGTCGCCTGGACGCGCTTGAACTCGCGCGCGATATGCGCGATCGCCTCCTCCCAGGTCGTCTCCTGCCACGGGTCGTTGATGTCCGCGCGCACCATCGGCTTGAGGATGCGGTCGCGGTGCTGCGCATAGCCCCAGGCGAAACGTCCCTTGACGCAGCTATGTCCGGCGTTCGCGCCGCCGGCCTTGTACGGCACCATGCGCACGACTTCCTCGCCGCGCATCTCCGCCTTGAAGCTGCAGCCGACGCCGCAATACGCGCAGGTGGTGACGACCGAATGTTCCGGCTGTCCGATCTCCTCGACCTTCTTCTCGATCAGGGTCGCGGTGGGACAGGCCTGCACGCAGGCGCCGCAGGAGACGCATTCCGAGCCGAAGAAATCCGTCCCGCCGGGGCTGACGCGACTGTCGAACCCGCGCCCGGCGATGGTCAGCGCGAACGTGCCCTGCACGTCCTCGCACGCGCGCACGCAGCGCGAGCAGACGATGCACTTCGACGGGTCATAGGAGAAATACGGGTTCGAGACGTCCTTCTGATCGGCGAGGTGGTTGGCGCCGTCATAGCCGTAGCGCACCTCCCGCAACCCGACCTCGCCCGCCGTGTCCTGCAGCTCGCAATTGCCGTTGGCGGCGCAGGTGAGGCAGTCGAGCGGATGGTCGGAGATATACAGCTCCATCACGCCGCGCCGGAGCCGGCGCAGCCGCTCGTTGCTGGTCGTGACCTTCATGCCCGGCGCGACGGGCGTGGTGCAGGATGCCGGCGTGCCGTTGCGTCCCTCGATCTCCACCAGACACATGCGGCAGGAGCCGAACGCGTCCAGCATGTCGGTCGCGCAGAGCTTGGGGATCTTGACGCCGATCTCCATCGCCGCGCGCATCACGCTGGTGCCCTCCGGCACCGTCACCTCGAATCCGTCCACCGTCAGCGTGACAGTCGCCTCGCCCGTCTTGGCCGGCGTGCCGTAATCGATCTCGTGCACCAGGGACATGCTGCCCTCCTCTATTCCGCGGCCGCCGGCAGCGCCGGCGCCTGGAAATCGTCCGGGAAGTGATTGAGCGCGCTCAGCACCGGATAGGGCGTGAAGCCGCCCAGGGCGCACAGCGATCCGAACTTCATCGTCTCACAGAGATCACGCAGCAGGACTAGGTTGCCGCCGCGGTTCTCGCCCGCCGCGATGCGGTCGATCACCTCGACCCCGCGCACCGCGCCGAGCCGGCAGGGCGTGCATTTGCCGCAACTCTCGGCCGCGCAGAACTCCAGCGCGAAGCGCGCCTGATGGCGCATGTCCACGGTGTCGTCGAACACGACCACGCCGCCGTGGCCGATCAGCCCGTCGCGCGCGGCGAACGCCTCGTAATCGAACGGCGTGTCGAACAGCGACGGCGGGAAATACGCGCCGAGCGGGCCGCCTACCTGCACCGCGCGCACCGGACGGCCGCTCATCGTGCCGCCGCCGATGTCCTCGACCAGCTCGCCGAGGGTCACGCCGAACGCGGTCTCGAACAGGCCGGCGTGTTTCAGGTTGCCGGCGAGCTGGATCGGCATCGTGCCGCGCGAGCGGCCCATGCCGTAGTCGCGATAGACGGCGGCACCCTCGGCCATGATGAACGGCACGGAGGCCAGCGAGACGACGTTGTTGATCACCGTCGGACGGCCGAACAGCCCCTGATGCGCGGGCAGCGGCGGCTTTGCGCGCACCTGCCCGCGCTTGCCCTCCAGGCTTTCCAGCAGCGCCGTCTCCTCGCCGCACACATAGGCACCGGCGCCGACCCGCAGCTCCAGCTCGAAGGCGATGCCGGAGCCGCGCACGTCCGGCCCGAGCATCGCGGCCCGCCGCGCCGCCGCGATGGCCGCCCGCATGGTTGCATTCGCAAACGGGTATTCGGAGCGGCTGTAGATATAGCCCTGCGTCGCCCCCACCGCGATGCCGGCGATCGCCATGCCCTCGATCAGGCAGAACGGATCGCCTTCCATCAGCATCCGGTCGGCATAGGTGCCGGAATCGCCCTCGTCGGCGTTGGCGACGATGTATTTCTGCGCGTCCGCCGCGTCCGCGACCGTCTTCCACTTGATACCCGTGGGAAAGCCCGCGCCGCCGCGCCCGCGCAGGCCCGATGCCGTCACCTCGGCCACCGTCGCCGCCGGACCCAGCGCCAGCGCCCGGTCGAGCCCCCGGCCGCCGCCATGAGCCGCGTAATCCTCGGCCGAGAGCGGATCGACGATGCCGCAGCGCGCGAAGGTCAGCCGTGTCTGCCGCGCAAGCCAGGCGATGTCATCCACGGGTCCCAGGGCGCGCGCATGCGCCGCCCCGGTCGCGACGGCATCAAGCACGCCCGGCACGTCGGCCACCGTCAGCGGCCCATAGGCGACGCGGCCGGCCTGCGTCGCCACCTCCAGCATCGGTTCCAGCCAGAACATGCCGCGCGAGCCGGTGCGGACCAGTTCGACCGCCAGCCCGCGCCGCGCGGCCTCCGCCGTCAGCGCCGCGGCCACCGCATCGGCGCCGAGCGCCACCGCCGCCATGTCGCGCGGCAGAAAGAATTTCATCGAACTGTCTCCACCAGCGCGTCGACCCGCGCGGCGTCGAGCCGCGCGAGGGGCGCCTCGTCGAGCATCGCGGACGGCCCGCAGGCACACAGGCCAAGGCAGTACACCGGCTCGACCGTCATCGCCCCATCGGGCGTCGTGCCGTGCCAGTCGATACCGAGCCGCGCCAGCGCATGCCGCGCCACCGCCTCGCCACCCACCGCCTGACACGCCTCGGCGCGACAGAGCTTCAGGATATGTCGTCCCGGCGGGTGGCTGCGGAAATCGTGGTAGAAGGACACAACGCCGTGAATTTCGGCGCGCGAGAGATTGAGCGCGGCGGCCAGCATCGGCACCGCAGCGTCCGGAATGCAGCCGAAGACATGCTGAAGGTCATGGAGCAGCGGCAGCAGGGCACCCGGTGCGTCCTTGCCCGCCGCGATGATGGTTTCAGCCCGCGCGGCGCTCCACGGTTCGTAGCTTGGCATGGCTTCCCCCGGCGCTTGTGGCTGGCCGTGGCACCATCCGTACTACGCGGGGGCGCGAAATCAATATCGTCAAAGCGTTGCCTGATCGAAGAAGACCATCAAGCCGGCTCGTGCGGGACGTCGTTCCAGGCCGCGGCGAGCTTGCGCGCCTCCGCGACCAGCGCCGCGGTCTGCGGCGGCAGCGGTTCGCGCTTGGGATAGACGAGGCCGATCGTCGGCGGCTCCTCGCCCGTCACCGGCACCAGCCGCAGCCCGTGCTCGCGCCCCAGCGCATCGCCCATCGCCGCCGGCAGCACCGTCGCCCAGCGCTTGGTCTGCACATGCGTCAGCAGGACGATCATCGAGTTCGACTCGAGCGTGGCATTCGGCTGGACATTCGCGTGGCGCAGATAGCGGTCGATGATCCGCCGGTTCTGGTTGTCCGGAGTCAACAGGCACAGCGGCACGGTGCCAACCTCGGCCCAGGTCACCGACGGGCGGTCGGCCATGACGTGATCGGTTGCAACGATCAGGCAGTAGCGCTCGCGATACAGCGGTACGGCGCGCACGCGCCCGACGGGCTCGTTATCGAGATAGGTCAGCCCGGCATCCGCCTCCAGATTCTCGAGCAGGTCGAGCACCTGCAGCGACGTGCGCGACCAGATGGTGAAGGAGACGTCCGGATACAGCGCGCGATAGGGCGTGGTCAGCGCCGCCACGATCGGCAGCGCCGTCGGCACCGCCGCGATGCGCAGATGGCCGGCCAGCCCCTGCTTCAGCGCGCGCACCTCGTCGCGCATCGCCCGCACGTCGCCCACCACCCGCCGCGCCCATTCCAGCACGCGCGCGCCCTCGGGCGTGAAGCCCTGGAACCGCGAGCCGCGGTTGACCAGCAGCACGCCGAACTGCTCCTCGAGTTGCTTGAGGCCGGCCGACAAGGTCGGCTGGGTGATGCCGCAGGCTTCGGCCGCCCGGCCGAAATGCTGCGCCTGCGCAAGAGCCAGCAGGTATTCGAGCTTGTCGATCATAGGCTAGCGTCTTGCAGGATCGTTCTAACTGCAAGGGGCCGCGTGCGGCGCGAAGGATCGCGCGAGAATGGCATAGATCCCGCGCTTGAAATCCGGCCCCAGACGCGGCGTCTCCGAAAGGTGCACCCAGCGCCAGGCATCGAACTCCGGATGCGGGTCGGCGTCGAGGCGGATGTCCGCGTCGGTGCCGGTGAAGCGCAGGGCGAACCAGCGCTGCCGCTGGCCGCGGAACCGTCCGCCCAGCGCCCGGCCCAGCAACGCCGGCGGCAGGTCATACGTGAGCCACTCCGGATGCTCGCCGATGATCTCCGCCCGGTCGGTGCCGATCTCCTCGGCCAGCTCGCGCAGCACGGCGGCGCGCGGGTCCTCCTCGGCATCGATCCCGCCCTGCGGGAACTGCCAGCCGCCGGGCGCCCCCTCGACGTTCGGCAGGTCGGCGCGACGTGCCACCAGCACGAGGCCGTCGCGATTGAACAGCACCGCTCCCACGTTCGGACGGTATGGCAGGTCGCTCATCGGCTCGCCCCGGCTGATCCCGCGCGCGGCAGCGGCGGCGGCTGCACCAGCGCGCTGACCGGCGCCAGCGCCAGGCCGCGCGCCTGCAGCGTGTCGGCCCACGCTTCCACCCGCGCCACCGTCAGCGGCCGCAGCACGCCGGCCAGCCCGAGCGCGCTGCCCCGGTCGCGCGCGATGCGTTCGAGGGCCGCGAGCTTCGCGTCGATCTCGGTGCGCACGGCGGGTTCGTCCACGACCAGATCCACCCGCCGGGTCCAAGCATAGGGCAGCGGCCCCGGGGCGACGCCCGGATCGACATATAGCAGGCCGCGGGCCGCCAGGGTGTGGAGCATCGCGTCCATCGGGCCGGAGGCCTGCGCGAAGCGCTCGCCGCGCAACGGGCCGAGCGCGCCGGTCACGCCGACATAGCCCTGCATCCGGCTCAGCGCCCAGCGCAGCCCCGCCGCGTTGGTCTGCGCGTCCTGGGTGGTGAGCAGCGCGTGGTCGCCGGCGTCGTTCTGCGGATAGCCCGCCGGCTCCATCGGCAGCGACAGCAGATATTCGTGCCCGGCCAGCCGCGCGACGTCGAGCAGGCGCGGCAGATGCGACCCATAGGGCGAGAAGGCCAGGGTCACCCCGCCCGGCAGCGCACGGATCGCCTCCTCGCTGTCCGCCTGACTGGGGCCGAAGCCCGCGAACAGCAGCCCGATGCGGGGCCGGCGCGTGGATTGATCGAAGCCGCGCGCATAGACCCCCATCGGTGCCCGCCCGTCCGCGGCGATGCGCGGCAGCATGGCGGCCGGATCGTCGGGATCGACCTCCAGCAGACCCGGATCGGGCGACGCGATCGGGCCGGGCGTGTCCCGGCCGGGCCGCGAGGCGGGCGGCGCGACCGGCGCCGGCACCGGGAGGATCACGGAGGGCGGCGTCGCATCGGCCGTCATGGTCGGCCCCGCCGGGGGCGGCGGCCCCATCGTCTGCAGGACCACGGCCGTGACGAGCATGGCCGCGGCGAGCGTGCCCCAGAACCAGAGCAGCGCCCGGGCAATCAGCGGTAGGCGGCGCGCCATGGGGTGTTGTCCGGCGGATGGCCGACCGGGCCGCGACGACGCATGACGCGCCGCCGCGGCCCCGCCGGATCAGTTGGCCGACGCGTGCGGCTGGCCCGCCATCGCGCGCGCAAGCACCAGCGCCTGCTGGAGCTGGAAGTCGGTGGACGGCTTGGCGGGATCAAAGGTCGGCCATCCGACCGGCGGCTTGCTCGGGATGTCCTTGACGATCGCCGGCAGATCGGTGCGCGGCGGCGGCCCCTTGGTGCCGCCCTCGTTGGTCAGGACGTGATTCAGGTCCGCCTCGCGCTCCGGCAGGAAGCGCGGCTCGTCCGCGCGGCTGGAGGCCACCTTCACGTCCGGGGTGATGCCGAGCCCCTGGATCGACCGGCCGGACGGCGTGTAGTAGCGCGCCGTCGTCAGCCGCATCGCCCCGTTGCCCGGAAGCGGGATGACGGTCTGCACCGATCCCTTCCCGAAGCTGCGGGTGCCGAGCAGGATCGCGCGACGGTGATCCTGCAGCGCGCCGGCCACGATCTCGCTGGCCGAGGCCGAACCGCCGTTGATCATGACCACCATCGGCAGGCCGCCGGTCAGGTCATCGCCCTTGGCGTTCCAGCGCTGGCTGTCCTCGGGGTGGCGGGCGCGGGTGGACACGATCTCGCCCTGCGCGATGAAGTCGTCGCACACGGCGACCGCCTGATCGAGCAGGCCGCCCGGGTTGTTGCGCAGGTCCAGCACGATCGCCTTGAGCTTGTCGCCGGATTCGGCCTTGAGCTTGCGCAGCGCGTCGCGCAGGCCGCTGTCGGTCTGCTCGTTGAAGCTGGTCAGGCGGACATAGCCGATGTCCCCGCTTTCCAGATGATCCTTGACCACCTGGATGTGGATCACCTCGCGCAGCATGGTCAGCTCGATCGGCTTGTCCGTGCCTTCGCGCCGGATGGTCAGCGTGATCTTGCTGTTCGGCGGCCCGCGCATCCGGTCCACCGCCTCGTTCAGCGTCAGGCCCTGCACCGTCTTGCCGTCCAGCGCGACGATCAGGTCGCCCGCCTTGACCCCGGCACGGCTGGCCGGCGTGTCGTCGATCGGGCTGATGACCTTGATGAAGCCGTTATCCTGCGTGACCTCGATCCCGAGGCCGCCGAACTCGCCGCGCGTCTGCACCTGCATGTCACGGAACGCCTTGGCGTTCATGTAATTGCTGTGCGGATCGAGACCGGTGAGCATGCCGTTGATGGCGTTCTCGATCAGGTCGCGGTCGTTCACCGGCTCCACATATTCGGCGCGCACGCGCTCGAACACGTCGCCGAACAGGGTCAGCAGGCGATAGGTATCCGACCGGCTGCTGTCCTGCGCGAGCGCGTCGGCGATGCCGAGATGGCCGCCGATCGCCCGCGACAGCGGGCCGGCGCCGAGGCTGGTGATCGCGACGCCTGCCGCGAAGCCGGCCCCGAGCATGAGCCCTGCGCGCAGACGGCGGCGGCGCGGCGCGGGTGGCGTCGGTACCGGGGCCGTCGGCGGCGGAGAAGAAGTCTGCATTAAGCGTGTCCTCTTGCGCCAATCGGGCGCTCACCTGCGGGATAAGACAGTTGCCCTATCTTCCGGGCCGAAGCACCCCCCCGTCCAGCCCCGTTTTTCTTAAGCCTTGGTGAGACTGGCCGCACCTGTGCGCGGCCGGAACGCCGCGGCCGCTACCCGCGGGTCCGTAGCCAGGGGCCGGGGTCGATCGGCACGTCGCCCCGCCGCACCTCGAGATACAGGCGCGGCCGCGGCCCCGACGCGCGCGGGTCCCAGTCAGCCATCGCCCCCAGCGGCTCTCCGGCGGCCAGCCGGGCACCGGTCTGCACCGCGAGCCGGTTCAGCCCGGCCAGCACCGCATGATAGCCGCCGCCGCAATCGAGGATGACCAGCAGCCCGTAGCTTCGAAACGGCGCCGCGAACTCCACCCGCCCCGCGCAGGGCGCGAGGACGCGGGCGGCCGGCGCCG
>NZ_BANB01000350.1 GCF_000964365.1 Acidisphaera rubrifaciens HS-AP3
GGCGGCCCCTCGGTCGACGCGACGGTGCGCGCCGCCGGCCTCGGCGCAGCCGCGGCGGGCGCGGCCGGGGCCGCCGCATCCCCGGGATTAGGATCGACCGCCATCACGCCGCGGCCGGCGCGGGTTTTGCTGCCGCTCCTGGTCTTCCTGGTTGCGCGGCAGGGGCATGTTCACGCCCCGGCGTTGGTGCGGCATCTTCGGCTGCCCGCCCGTTGGTAACAGAAAGGTGAACTCCTGACCTTGACCGTCCGCGGGACGCGGGTGGCCGGGCGGTGAGTTAGACCGGTGGGGGTTCGCCCGCAAGCACGCTGCACCGCACATAAGGGACGGAACGCAATCACGACTGCGCCTCCGGACCCTGGCGGCGCGGGACGTGCCGGGCGACCGCGCCGCCCGCACTCGATGCTCACGGCATGAGCCTGATGCCCGCTGATGCCGACACGGTCCAACTCCCTAGACACATGATGTTGCATGGCGGTAACTGCGGACGTGCCTGTCACGGCTTTCTACATTGCACCTGCGTACTCGGCCAAACTAGTGTACGTCAGCTCGCATCGCCGCTGATTGATGAGTTGCAATTGAAATGAGTTGGTGATGCGACATCGCACTGCGATGGCGCCGTGTCGTCGTGGTGCGCACGGTTTGACGGACGAAACAGAGCGTTGAGGTGCGTGTGGGTTCGACACTTGGGTTCCTTGCCGGTACGCAGGTGCTCACGTCCTGCGGTCCTATCCCGATCGAGGCTCTGGTTGAAGGGGAACTGGTGGTCACGCGCAACGGGCAGCTCGCACCCGTGCTGCGTCTGGACAAACAGCGGTTCAGCCTCGTCCATGTGCCGCGAACCGACGCGATCCAGCCGGTATGCATCGCGCGCGGCGCGCTCGGCGATGGATTGCCGCACCGTGACATTGTTTTGGCGCCGGATCAGTGTGTCGCGATCGACGACGTCGTCGCGACCGCGCGCGAACTTGTCAACGGCGGCACGATCACAAGGATCGATCCGCCGCCCGGACTCGCCTATTTCGACGTGACGTTGCCGGAACGTAGCTGGATGATGGCTGAAGGCGTCGCCTGCGCAACCCGCGCGCCGACGCGCGGGCGTCGCGGCGCGGCACGCGCGACCGCCACGTTGCCACGTGATGGCGTCACTGCGGCAGGTGCACAGCACCGGCTCGCCGCGCTGCGCGCGCGTCTGCTCGACGTCGCCTACGCGGCGGGATACCGGCGTGAACACGATCCTGATCCGTATCTGGTCGTCGCGGGACGCACGCTGCGCCCCGACACCGTGGAGGGACTGTCCTACCGCTTCACCGTGCCGGTCGCCGCCGGATCGCTGGAAATCGTCTCGCGCAGCTTCGTGCCGCGCGACGTCTCCCCCGGCTCCGGCGACGAACGCGTGCTCGGCGTGGCGGTGCGCGGCATACGGATCGGGGGGGGCGACGCACCGGTCCTGCTCGATCTCGATGATCCCGCGCACCAGGGGCTGCACCTGCCGCAGGACGACGGCGGCATCTCCTGGCGCTGGACCGACGGGCACGCGCGGCTGCGCTGGCAGGCGGACCGCGCGCCGGTGGACGTCACCATCACACTCGCCCATGACGGGCTGTACTGGATCGCGCCGCCAGTCCACGCGGCGGCGGAGGATGACGGCACCGCGCCGCCCGGGACCCGACGCGGCATCGCCGCCCGTGCCGAGCGCGCGATCGTCATCTCCGGGGAACCGGAGACGCCCGGCCACGCCTATCGCGTGGCCCGCGCCGTCGACGCCCTGTGCCGCCACGGCATCGACGCCCGCGCCATCACCCTCGATGAGGTCGGCGGCGCCCGTGGGGCGATCGCACGGGCCGATCATCTCTTGATCTGGCGGGCACCGCTGCACGCGCCGGGCATGGAGGACGCGCTGGCCGCCGCGCGCGAGGGCGGGGCGCACGTGGTCTTCGACCTCGACGACGTGATGACCGACGCGCGCCTCGCGCGACCGGACGTCATCGACGCGATCCGCTTCAACGGCTATGACAGTGCCGAGATCCGCCGGCTCTATGACGGCATGCTCGCGACGCTGCAGGCCGCCGACGCGGTGACCTGCACGACGCCGGAGCTTGCCGCGCATCTGCGCCCGCACGGCAAGCCGGTGCACGTCATACCCAACGGCTTCGATGCGACGACGCTCGCCGCCTCGCGGCGCGCGGTGCGGCAGCGGCGGCTGGCCCCGACCGAACGTGTCGTGCGCCTTGGCTATGCCGGCGGCTCGCGCACCCATCAGGCGGATTTCCGCCCTGTGGCCGAGGCACTCGGCCGCCTGCTGCCGGAGCGGCCGGACGCGCGTCTCGTGCTGTTCCGCCATCCCGTGCACGACGTGCCGCTGGTCGACGTCGACGAATATCCCGGCCTTGCGGCCTGCGCCGCGCAGATCGAGTGGCGCGACATGGTGCCGGTCGCCGAGCTGCCGGCGGAGATTGCGCGCTTCGACATCAACCTCGCGCCGCTGCAGGTGGGCAACCCGTTCTGCGAGGCGAAAAGCGAGCTCAAGTATTTCGAGGCGGCGCTCGTCGAGGTCTGCACCGTCGCCTCGCCGACCGGCCCGTTCCGGCGGGCGATCCGTGACGGCGAGACCGGCTTCCTCGCCGACGGGGCGCGCGCATGGCAATCCGTGCTGCGCCGTCTGATCGACGACGCGAGCCTGCGCCGGCGCACCGCGCGCGCGGCCTACCACGACGTGCTGTGGCGCTACGGGCCGGAGGCGCGGGCGGAACACTACGCCCTCATGCTCGGCCAAAGCCGTCCGGGGGCGGACGCGGCGCGGGCGTTCGAACTGGCGATCCGCCGCGCCGGCAGCGCCCCCGCCGCCCTGCCGCACATCCCGCAGCACAGCGTCGTGCATGCCGCCGACCGGCTGGGCGAGGCCGCGACCACCGTCCTGATCCCGCTCTATAACTATGGCCACTACGTGCGCGAGGCGCTGGATTCGGCGTATTTCCAGACCGAAGAGGCGCTCGACCTGGTGGTGGTCGACGACCGGTCGACCGACGACTCCCTCGATGTCGTGCTCGACTGGGTCGGCCGCAACGGCGGCCGGTTCAACCGCGTGGTCGTGCTGCAAAACCTCGTCAATTCCGGCCTCGGCCTGACGCGCAACGCGGGGTTCGCGGCGGCCGAGACGCCGTTTGTCCTGCCGCTCGACGCCGACAACCGGCTGTTTCCCCGCTGCGTCGAGGCCTGCCGGCGGGCGCTGCAGGACAGCGGCGCGGCCTTCGCCTACCCGACGATCCTGGAGTTCGGCGAGAAATCCGGCACGTTCGGCGGCGAGCCGTTCGCGCCGATGCGCCTGGCCGCAGGCAACTTCATCGACGCGATGGCGCTCGTGCGCAAATCCGGCTGGGCGGCGGTCGGCGGCTATGACCATGTCCGCACGGGGTGGGAGGATTACGACCTGTGGTGCCGCATGGCCGAACGCGGATTGTGGGGACGGCCGGTCGCCGACATCCTCGCCGAATACCGCGTGCACGGCGCGTCGATGCTGCGGACGCTGACCGACGTGCGCACGAACAAGCGGCGCATCCTCGCGCATGCGCAGACGAGCCACCCGTGGACCGCCGTGCGCGACGTGGCGGAGACGGCGGCGCGGATCGAGGCGCTCGAGCGCAATGCGATCCGCACGGCGCGGCGCGGCCCGCGGGCGGCGGACGCAATCACCCCGGCC
>NZ_BANB01000349.1 GCF_000964365.1 Acidisphaera rubrifaciens HS-AP3
AAGACGGACCGAAGCATACGAAACGACACGGGGGACACGCATGCCAACCAACCTGATCGGCCGCCGCGCCGTGCTCGGCGGCGCCGCGTCGCTCGCGCCCGTCCTCGCCGCGCCCCGCGCGCGCGCCGCCGACACCAAGCCGCTGCGCATCGGCATCCTGACGGACGAGACCGGCCCCTATACCGACAGCGGCGGCCGCGGTTCGGTCCTCGCCGCCCGCATGGCCATCGCCGACGAGGGCGCGCAGGGCGTGGAAATCCTGCACGCCGACACGCAGAACAAGCCGGACGTCGCCGCCTCCGTCGCGCGGCAATGGTACGACAGCGGCGTCGACATGGTCACCGACCTGCCCGTGACCTCCATCGCCTCGGCCGTGCAGCAGGTGGCGAAGGAAAAGCAGCGCACCGTCATCATCACCGCCGCCGCCTCCACCTTCCTCACCGCGCGCGACTGCAACCCCTACAGCAGCCACTGGGCGGACGACACGCACGCGCTGTCCGTCGGCCCGACGACGCAGGTGCTGCGCGCGGGCGGGCGCAAATGGTATTTCATCACCGTCGATTACGTGTTCGGCACGGCGATGGAAAAGGCCGCGAGCGCCGTCATCACCGGCGGCGGCGGACAGGTGCTCGGCGCCGCACGCTATCCGCTCGGCACGCAGGATTATTCCTCGATGCTGGTGCAGGCGCAGTCCTCGGGCGCGGACGTCGTGGGACTCGCGAGCGTCGGCAACGACCTCGTCAACCTGGTGAAACAGGCCGGCGAGTTCGGCATCAGCGCGCATCAGCGCCTCGTCGGCTTCCTCATCTACATCACGGAGGTGCACGCCCTCGGGCTGAAGGCGGCACAGGGCTTCACCTTCGCCTCCAGCTTCTATTGGGATCAGAACGACACCGCGCGCGCCTTCTCGCGGCGCTTCCTAAAGGAACACGGCGGCATGCCGACGCGCAACCACGCCGCCATCTATGCCGCCTGCCGCCACTTCATCCGCGCCTCGGCCACCGCCGGCACGCGCGACGCGCTGGCGATCGGCCGCGCCATGCGGGCGATGCCGGTCGACTACCTCGGCGTGCCGGCGACGCTGCGCGTGGACGGACGGCTGATCTACGACCTTGCCTTGTGGCGCGTGAAGACGCCCGCCGAAAGCCACGGCGCGTGGGACTACTACACCCGCCTCGCCACCATCCCGGCGGCGGAGGCGTTCCTGCCGGTCACCCCCGCCTGCAAGGGCTGAGGACCAGGGCTGACTACGCCTGCTCCTCCTCGGTCGCGAAGGTCAGCAACGTCTGGCCTTCGCCCACCGCGTCGCCCGCACGGCAGGACAGCATCGCCACCACGCCGTCGCGCGGGGCTGCGAGGCGGAACACCGTCTTCATCGCCTCCATGACGATCAGCACGTCGCCCTTGACGACCTGCGCGCCGGCTTCGGTCAGCACCTGCGTCACCTGTCCGGGCAGCGGCGCGGCGAGCTTCCCGCCCGCCTCCGCCGCATCCTCGGCCGAAGCCGCCGGATCGGGCAGGCGCAGCCGCCACGTCTGCGCCCCG
>NZ_BANB01000348.1 GCF_000964365.1 Acidisphaera rubrifaciens HS-AP3
ATCAGCGGCAGCGCCACCACAAGCAGCAGCGCGAGCCATGTCATACAGCCCCTCAGGGCACGGGAACGCAGCATAGGGCGTCTGTCCTCGTTATTGCGTGTGCATCCGGCGATGCGGTGCGGGGATGGTGAAGCGAAGGAGCGGTCGTCGCGGCGCCGCGTCTGGAGGTATCGGAAGGCGGCGGGCGGGACGACCGGGCAGGGGTTGGGTGGCCGCGTTCGGCCCGGGGCTAGAGCGCCTCGGAGTCGAGCTCGCCGGTGCGGATGCGCACCGCCCGTTCGAGGTCGAGCACGAACACCTTGCCGTCGCCGATCTTGCCCGTGTGCGCCGACTTCATGATCGCCTCGACGACCTGGTCGGCGAGCGAGGAGGGCACCGCCACCTCGATCTTCACCTTGGGCAGGAAGTTCACGTGATATTCGGCGCCGCGGTAGATTTCGGTCTGGCCTTTCTGCCGGCCGAAACCTTTTACCTCGGAGACCGTGAGCCCCTGGACGCCGAGCGGGGTCAGCGCTTCCCGCACGTCGTCGAGCTTGAACGGCTTGATGATCGCCATGATGAGCTTCATGTGGCAGCTCCGCCTTGATGGACCGGACAGGGGCTACTCAAGAACCGTGCCGCGCGCCGGACTCGCCGGCCGCCGGGCGCAACCGGGCCGTGTCGCGGGGTCTGCATAAAATTGCGGCAGCAGGACCGCCGCTAGGTGGCCCGCTTTCGGGCAGAGATGACACGAAGGTAACCGTACGGCCGTAACCGGCCGGGACGGCGGACGAAAGGCATGCCATGAACGCGACGATCGATACCGAGGTCTGCATCGTGGGCGCCGGCCCCGTCGGCGGGGCGCTTGCCTGCCGGCTGGCGGCGGACGGCATCGCGACCGCCGTGGTGGACCGCGCCGCCCTGCCGCCGATGGAACATCCCGACTTCGACGGCCGCGCCTACGCCATCGCCGCCGGATCGCGCCGCCTGCTGGAACTCGCGGGCCTGTGGGACCGGCTGCCGGACGAGCCCTGCGCCATACGCGACATCCGGGTGACCGATGGCCGCCTCGGCCGGCGCCCGTCGCCCCTGCGGCTGGACTTCGCGAGCCGCGATCTCGATCCGCCGGAGGGCGAGGAGGCGGCGTTCGGCTGGATGGTCGAGGCGCGGGCGCTGCGCGTCGCCCTGAACCGCACGCTGCACGAGCACCCGAGCCTGCACCTGTTCGCCCCGGCCGAGGCGCGGGTCACCCGCGCGCCGGAGGGAGCGGAGGTGGCGGTGGCCGGCGGTCCGACCATCCGCTGCCGGCTGGTCATCGCCGCCGAGGGGCGCAACTCGCCGCTGCGCGACGCGGCGGGCATTCCCGTCACGCGTTTTCCCTACCGTCAGGCCGGCATCGTCTGCGCCATCGCCCACGAGCATCCGCATCACGGCTTGGCGCTCGAACATTTCCTGCCGGCCGGCCCGTTCGCGCAGCTGCCGATGACCGGGCAGCCGGGCATGCCGAACGTCTCCGCCATCGTCTGGACGGAACGCGCCTCGGCGGCGCGCGCGCTCATCGACCTGCCGGACGTGCCCTTCGCGCAGGCGGTGGCGCAGCGGCTCGGGCCGCATCTCGGCGGGCTGCGGCTGGTGGGGCGGCGCTGGCTCTATCCGCTCGGCGCCCTGCATGCCCACCGCTACACCGCCGAACGCCTCGCCCTAGTGGGCGATGCCGCCCACGGCATCCATCCGATCGCCGGGCAGGGCCTCAATCTCGGGTTCCGGGACGCCGCGGCGCTGGCCGGGCTGATCGCCGAGGCGGTCTGGAACGGCGGCGATCCGGGATCGGCGGAGGTGCTGACCCGCTACCAGCGGGCGCGGCGCCCGGACAACCTGCTGATGCTGGCGGCGACCGACGCGCTCGACCGGCTATTCAGCAACGACCTGCCGCCGGTCCGCCTCGCCCGCGATCTCGGCCTCGCGGCCGTGGACCGGCTGCCGGGGCTCAAGCGCCTGTTCATGCGGCAGGCGATGGGCCTGCCGGTCCTGTAGCCACTTACCCCAACCGGAGGCATCCACCCATGCCGGCGCGCATCCCCGCACTCATCCTCGGCGCCGTCCTGCTCGGCGCCGCCGCGCCGGCCCCGCGTCCCGTCGTGGTGGAGCTGTTCACCTCCGAGGGCTGTTCGTCCTGCCCGCCGGCCGAGGCGCTGCTGGCCGCTCTCGCGAACGGCCGGCGCGACCTGCTGCCCCTCGCATTCCACGTCACCTACTGGGACCGGCTG
>NZ_BANB01000347.1 GCF_000964365.1 Acidisphaera rubrifaciens HS-AP3
GACCGGCTGCTGCGGCTGCAAGCGGCGCGGCAGGCCGCCGCGTCCGGCCGGCTGCGCGTCGTCTATGTCTCCGGCGAGCCGCACACGCCCGGCCACGTCTATCGCGTCGCCCGCTTCGCCGACGCGGCACGCATGGCGGACGCCGAGGTGGAGGTGATCGACGCCGCCGACCTGCACCGGCGTTTCGACCGGCTGGTCGGCAGCGACGTCGTCATCATCTGGCGCGCCGACTGGTCCGCGACGCTCGAGCGCGCCATCCGCCTGATGCGGGCCAACGGGACGCGCATCTTCTATGACATCGACGACCTCATGTTCGACCGCGCGCTCGCCACCGTCGAGGTGATCGACGGCATCCGCTCGGTCGGGCTTGACACGGATGAGACCGCCGCCCTGTTCGACCGCGTGCTGCTGGCGATGGCCTATACCGACGGCTGCACCTGCACGACGGAGGAACTGGCCTATCAGGTCCGCCGCAAGCGGATGCCCTCCTATGTCCTGCCCAACGGCTTCGACACCGCCGCGCATGCCCGCTCGCGCCTCGCTGTGCGTCGCCGCCGCGCGACGGGCGGCGACGGGCTGATCCGCATCGGTTATGCCGGCGGCAGCCGCACGCATCAGCGTGATTTCGCGATCGTCGCGGGGCCGGTCGCGCGGGTGCTGGCCGCCAGGCCGGATTGCCGCCTCGTGCTGTTCCACGACGTCGCCTATGACCGCCCGCTGATCGACGTCGCGGAGTTCCCGGCGCTGCACGCACGCGCGCATCAGATCGAGTGGCGCGACACGGTGCCGACCGACGCGCTGCCGGACGAGCTGGCACGCTTCGACATCAACCTCGCCCCGCTGGAGGCCGGCAACCCGTTCTGCGAGGCCAAGAGCGAGATCAAGATCTTCGAGGCGGCGCTGGTGGAGGTGCCGACCATCGCCTCGCCCACCGGGCCGTTCCGACGCGCCGTGCGCGACGGCGAGACGGGACTGCTGGCGGCGGACGAGGACGCGTTCCACGCCGCGCTGATCCGCCTGCTCGACGATCCGGCGCTGCGCCGCCGGCTCGCGCACGCGGCGTATCTGGACGCGCTGTGGCGCTGGGGGCCGGAACGGCGGGCGCAGCTTCTGTTCGCCTTCTTCGATCAGATGCGCGGCGGGCGGCGCGCGGCACAGGCCTTCGACCTCGAACGCCGCCGCGCGGCCGAGCCGCCGTCGCCGCCGCCGGCCCTGGGCGATGCCGAGACGGTGTTCGCCCGCGACGCCCTCGGCGAGGCGGCCGTCACGGTGGTGGTCCCTCTCTATAACTATGCCGCCTATGTCGAGGAGGCGCTGGACTCGGTCGCGGCGCAGACCGAGGCGGTGATCGACCTCGTGATCGTCGACGACGCCTCCACCGACGCCTCGCCCGCGATCGTGCGCGCATGGGCCGACCGTCACGCCGGGCGCTTCAACCGGCTGCTGGTGCTGCGCCACCGCGTCAACGGCGGGCTCGGGCGCGCGCGCAACAGCGGCGTGGACGCGGCGGAGACGCCCTATGTGCTGCTGCTGGACGCGGACAACCGGCTGCGTCCGCACTGCGCCGCGCGGCTGCTGGCGGCGGCGCGCGACAGCGGGGCGTCGTTCGCCTATCCGGCGATCGAGACCTTCGGGGCGGAGCGTGATGTCCGCACCGCCCAGTGGTTCCAGGCACAGAAGCTGGCGGGCGGCAACTACGTCGACGCCATGGCGCTGGTCGCCAGGCCCGCCTGGGCCGCCGCCGGCGGGTTCGCGGCGATGGAGCCGATGGGGTGGGAGGACTACGATTTCTGGTGCCGCTGCGCCGAAAAGGGGCTGTGGGGCATCGCGGTGACCGAAGTCCTCGCCGATTACCGCGTCCACGGGCAGTCGATGCTGCGCGTCACCACCAACGTGCCGGCGCGCAAGCTGGCGCTGGTGGCCGACATGGAGGCCCGCCACCCCTGGCTGCACATCCCGCCGCCCGAGTAGCGCCCACCGAATGGCGCCCAACCGAATAGCGCCCGACCGAAGGCTGCATCCGCGCGGTGACGGGCCGTCCAAACGCAAACGGGCGGTCCGAAGACCGCCCGTCCGTTCGTATCGCGTCGCTCAGCCGATGGGGATCAGCCGAACGACTTGATGTAGCTGGTGTTGCTCGAGGTGAACCCGGACAGCGTGATCTTCGTGCCGTCGCTGAGGTTGATCGTGGTGGAGCCGCCCGCAGCCATGACGGTCGGAGCCGCGCCGCCGTAGTTGACCAGATCGATCTGATCCTGGCTGTTGAAGCCGTTGACCAGATCCGTGCCGCCCGACGTGCCGTTGAAGAAGGCGAGCGAGTCGGCACCCGTGCCGGCGAACATGGTGGTCGAGCCGGCGCCGCCGATCAGCATGTCGCCCTGCGTGCCGCCGCCCGCGTTCAGCGTCTCGCTGCCCGCACCAGCGACCAGCGTCGCGCTGCTGGTGCTGCTGTAGTAGTTGATGTCGCCGCCCGACACGCCGAACAGCGTGTCCTTGACGCCGCCGACGATGGTCGAGCCACCGACACCGCCGACGAAGGTCAGGGTGTTGTTGCCACCGAAGACGACGTCGCCGCCGTTCCCGTAGACCGTCTGGTTCACATAGGCGTTGCTGCCGACGATGGTGTCGCCGCTGCCGCCGTCCGCATACAGGCCGGACGTCGTGCCCATGAAGATCGTGGACTTCGTGCCCGTCTCGCCGACCGTCGCCGCGCCGGCGCCGGCCGTGATGGTGTCGCCCGTGCCGTCCGAGAACAGGATGTTCGAGGTGCCGGCCGACCCGCTGATCGAGATGACGTTGGTGCCGGCCCCGGCATCGATCGAGCCGCTGCCGTTGGCGATGACGGTGTCGTTCCCGCCGCCGAGCGCGATGTCATAGGACGAGCCGGTCGGCATGTTGATGTAGTTGTTGCCGCCGCCCGCCGCGATGCTGGCATTGCCGACCGCGCCGTTGAACGTGAGCCCGCCCGTGCCGGCGATCACGTTCATGAAGGCAGCGCCGGTCAGCGTGACCGGGGCAGCCGCGGAGTCCGTGAAGAAGTTGGTGCCCACCGGCGGGCTGAAGGCGCCGCCGACGGATGTCAGCTGCTCGGTGATGCCGCCTACGGGGACCGTCGGCGCATTGGTGGCGCTGAGGTTACCGTTGTTGAAGGCGGTGTTAATGATGCCGGCGAGTTGCTGCGCGAGGGCATAGTTGGCCGAACCCGTGAAGGGCACGGTCACGATGGTGCCAGAGGCACCGTAGACCGTAACGTTAGGCATCGGATTACTACCTGGATCTTAATTTCGGTGAGGCCCCCGCGAGCGCGGTGCAGTGGAGTTACCAAATCTGCATGGGCGGTGCAACAACGCTCTGCATGCCGGATGACCAATCGCGAAAACTTGAGTGCAGCGCAGCACAGACGCTCGGCTTCGTAACGTCTGATTAAATAGTCGTCAGAGACGCCCCTTCGTTGCCGCTCGGTTAATGGCGGATTCCGCGGCATAAGGCGCGACTGCCCGTTGTTGCATGACCATGATTTGTGCATTAACCAATCGGATCGGACAGAATTTGTGCAGATCGGGGGCCGTGACGGGGCCGGCCCGGCTTCGTCTGGCCTCCGCCCACGGCGGCCGCGGGACGCCCGACAGGACCGGCCGGGCACGCCGCCGCGCGGCATTTCGTTGCGGAACCGGATGATTTCATCGACCCGAAACCGGGCCAGAATCAACCCCTTAGGCGCTCCGGATTAACGGTGGAATAACGTTCTGATAGCGGCGGTATGCGGCCGTCCGGCGCCGCCGGGCCGTTTGTTCACGAATGCGTGATTAACGCGGAGGCTCGCGTAAGCGGGGTCAGATCCCGGCGTACCAAGTGTAGCCGAGATCCTCCCACAGCCCGCCCTTGCCGCCGCCGATGTGGGCAAAGGTGGATACGACCTCGATCCGCATGACGTATTTGGCCATCTTGTAGCCGAGCTGCCGCTCGACCCGCAGGCGCAGCGGCGCCCCGTGCGCCACCGGCAGCGGCGCGCCGTTCATGTCATAGGCAAGGATGGTCTGCGGGTGGAACGCGTCGCCCAGGTCGATGCTCTCATAGTACTTGTCGGCCGACATCGTGCCCTCCAGCCGGTCGGCGCAGTGGAACACGACATAGCGCGCCCCCTGCTTCAGCCCGACCCGCTGCAGCAGCGGCCCCAGCACCGCTCCCCTCCACTGCCCGATGCAGGACCACCCCTCGACGCAGTCATGGCGGGTGATCTGCGTCCGCGCCGGCAGCGCCCGCAGGTCGGCCAGCGACAGCTTCGCCGGCCGCTCCACCAGACCGCCGATCTCCAGCCGCCAGTCGGCGAACTTCGCCGCCGCCGCGTCCTCGTACTCCTCGTCGTCCGGCGCCGTCGTGCCGTTGGCCTTGAAGCTGCGCGAGACATCGGACGGGCGGTATTCCTGCGCCAGCGCCGTGGGCGAGGTCAGCAGCCGCTGCACCGTCCGCGTGATGTCCTCCGTCCGGCCCAGCGCGTCGCGCGCGTCGCCGCTGCGCGCCAGCCGGTC
>NZ_BANB01000346.1 GCF_000964365.1 Acidisphaera rubrifaciens HS-AP3
GGCGCGGGCGCGCATCGGCGCGGGCGCCATCGCGTTATAGGCGACCCGCGCGGCGCCGATGCGCCCGCCGGTCAGCGGCAGGTGGGCCGCGATGCTCAGGACGGATATGCCCTTGGGATGCACGCGCGACACCTTGAGGAAGCGGAACGCCTCGGGCTGCGCGGGGCGCGGCACGAGGATCGTGGCGACGAGCGGCACCGGCGTGCGGGCGCGCGCGCCGATCAGCTCATCGAGCGGCACTTCGCGACGGGGATCGCCGGCCAGACGCACCGTCGCATCGAGCGCCAGCAAGGCAGCGGCAAGGTCGCCATACGGCGCGGGGGCGAACAGATTGCCGCCGACCGTCGCCGCCGACCGCACGGCGGGACCGCCGATGAGCCGCGCCGCGCCATGCAGGAACGCCGCCTCGCGGCTGGCAAGCAGCGCGGCCATGGTGACGCCCGCACCGATCTCCAGGCGGCCGCCCGACACCCGCAGGTCCAGCAGCGCGCGGTCGGTGCTGCGGACCAGCGTGGTGATGCCGGTATCACCCTCGTTGAGCGCGCGCATCAGCAGCGTGCCGCCGCCGAAATAGCGCGCGTCGCGCCGCTGGCCGAGGATCGACGCCGCCTCGGCCAGCGTAGCACAGGTGGTGACGCTGACCGTCATGCGTGGCCCTCGACGATCGCGCGTACGGCGGCGAAGCCCGCCTCGTAGACATCCTCGCGCACCATGCGCTCGAGCGCCGCTTCCTCGCCCGGCGGCGTGTCGAAGCGTGATTCCCACTGCCAGAAGGTGCGGTCGCCGTCGGTCACCGGCAGCAGCCGGACATGTGCCACGTAGTTCAGCAGCGGCACCGGCGTCTCCAGCAGGCAATAGCTGAACGCCTGTTCGAGATCGGAGAGCGCCAGAAGCTGCTCGCGCAGTTCCGCCCCGTCGCGCAGACGAAACCGACGGACGCAGCCGATGCGGTCGCTGTCATAGCCGCGCTCGATCCGGCTGGTGGTCACCACCGGGTGCCATTGATCGTGGCCGTTGAAGTCGCGCAGCACCCCCCAGACCCGGTCGGTCGGTGCGGCGATGACGGTGCTGCGCAGGATATGCACCATGCTAGCCGCCGAATTGCCGCTTCAGCGCGTCGAAGCCACCCTGAAACACGCCGCCGCCGATCTGCGCGATCATCTCGGCCTCGCGCTCCGGCGCCACGTCGAACTCCGCCGTCCACTCGATGAAGGTGCGGTCGCCGTCGGTAACCGGGGTCAGCCGCAGCGTCGCCACGTAGTTCGAGACCGGCATCGGCGAGTCGAGGATCGAATACGTGCAGAACAGGTCGTAGTCCGACAGGCCGAGCAGCTTTTCGCGCAGCCGGTCGCCGTTGCGCAGGCGGAAATCGCGTACGCAGCCGATCCGGTCGGACGGATCGCCGCCCTCGATCCGACTCTCGGCGATGGCGGGATGCCAGCCGGGCAGGCCGTTGAAGTCGCGCACCCGTGCCCAGACCCGCGCCGCCGGGGCGTTGAGGACGGTGGAGACGAACACCTTAGCCATCGTCACGCGCCCGTCCGGCCGTCGGGTGGCGCCTCGCCGCCCTCGGGCCGCCCGCGTGCCGCTTCCTTGCCGACACGCTGGAGATCGGCCGCCTCGCGGATCAGGTTGCCCATGCGCGCGATGCTGCCGCCCTCGATGCCGATTTCCTTGAGGATCTGATCGACCAGCGGCGCCTGCATGCGATAGCGCAGCGCGCTGTCGATCACGTCGTCGGTCGGGTTGCGCCCTCCGCCCGCGCCGCCGCCGCCGCCCGTCACGCCGTCGACATGCAGGATGCGTATGCCCTCGATCTTCTCCATCGGCCGCACGCTTTCGCGCACAATGCCCTCGATGCGGTCGAGCAGGCGGCGGCGGAACAGGCCGTGCCGGGCGCCGTCGGTCAGCACGTTCTCCGCCTCGTAGAGAAGGCGTTGCGCGTCGGCCGTGACCTCGGAGCGCACGCGCTCGGCCTGTGCTGCGATCCGCGCCTCCTCGGCGGCCTTTTCGGCCAGCAGTACCTCGACGGTGCGGCGCCGTTGCGCGGCCTCGTTTTCCCGGACGGTCTGCACCCGCTCCTCGGCCGCCGCGGCCGTGGCGCGCGCGCCGGCCGCTTCCGCCTGGGCGGCGGATTG
Source organism: Acidisphaera rubrifaciens HS-AP3 (assembly GCF_000964365.1). Classification (GTDB taxonomy): domain Bacteria; phylum Pseudomonadota; class Alphaproteobacteria; order Acetobacterales; family Acetobacteraceae; genus Acidisphaera; species Acidisphaera rubrifaciens. The sequence continues at coordinate 2,139 of NZ_BANB01000346.1, forward strand.
TTCGAGCGACTTGCGTGCGATGGCGACGGCCTTTTCGATGGCCGCCTGCTCTACGTCGCGTTCGCGTTCGATCTCGAGCCGCCGCAGATCCCGCTCCCGGCCCACGCGGGCCTGATCCAGGCCGCGTTCGGTCGCGATCCGCGTGCGCTCGATTTCCTCGCGCGCCGCGATCTCGGCTTCCTGGATCGCCTGCATGCGGGCGATCTCGATCTGTTCGAGGGTGCGCCGCCGATCCAGCCGCGCGGCCTCGAGGATCTGCTCGCGCAGGATGTCGGCCATCTCCGTGTCGCGCCGCAGCTCGATCGCCGATTGCTGCACCTTCTGGTCGGCGATGGCGCGTTCGATATGGGCGGTGGCGAGGGCGGCGATCCGTCGTTCCTCCGCCTCCTCCACGACGCGCTGCCGCTCGATCGCGAGGGTCTCGCGCAGCTGCTGCGAGACGATGCGCTCGCGTTCCAGCAGCAGCTCGACGGCGATGCGCCGCTGTTCCACCGCCTCGCGCCGCTCGAGGTCGGCCGCCTCCAGCGCCCGTTCGCGGGCGATGTCGGCGGTGCGGGTCTGCTGCTCCGCCGTGATGCGCGCGCGCGCGACATCCTCGCGCGCGGCGGTCTCCGCGGTCTCGAGCGCGCGGTCGCGGGCGATCTCGAGGTCGCGCGTCTTCTGTTCGGCGGCGATCCGCTCGGCCGCGACGCGCAGGGCCTCCGCGATGCGGGTGGCGGCCACCGCCTCGCGTGCGGCGATCTCGGCTCGCTCCACCTCGCGGGCACGGTCGATCTCGCGCCTGCGGGTCGCTTCCTCCGCCGCGATGCGCTCGGCGGCGAGGGTCTTCTCCTGCGCGATGCGGGCCGCTTCCGTCGCCTCCTGCGCCGCGATGGCGGCGGCATCCAGCGTGCGGGTGCGTTCGATCCGCGCCTGTTCGGTCTCCCGCTGCCCCGCGATCTCCGCCTGTTCGAGTGCCACGGCGCGGGCGATCTCCATCTCCCGCACGCGCCGGTCAGCGGCGATGCGGTCGGTGCTGATCTCCCGCTGCTGCGTGATGCGCAGCGTCTCGGCGGCCTGGTGGGCCGCGATCTCCGCCTCCTCGATCGCCAGCGTCCGGGCGATTTCGCGCCGCCGCGTCTCCTCCGCCAGCGCGATCCGCGTCTGCTCCGTCGTCTCGCGCGACTCGATGTCGGCCTGTTCGGTGCGTTGGGCGGCGAGGATTTCCTGGCGGCGCGTCTCCTCCTCGCGCTGGATGCGGGCGTCGGCGAGGGCGCGTTCCTGCTCGATGCGTGCCTTCTCCGTCGCCTCGCGCGCGCTGATCGTGGCGGCATCGACGGTGCGGCCGCGCTCGATCTCGCGCCGCTGCGTCTCCTCCTGTTGGGCGATGCGGGCGTGCGTCAGCCCCTGCTCCTGCGCGATGCGGGCGCGCTCCACCGCCTCGAAGCTGGCGATCTCGGCGGCGTCCAGCATCTGGGTGCGCTCGATCTCCTGCCGCCGCACGTCGCGTTCGGCGGCGATGCGCGCCTCGCTGATCGCCTTGTCGTTCAGGATCCGCATCCGCTCGATTTCCTCGCGGGCGGTCGTCTGCGCCTGCTCGGCCTCCGTCTCGCGCAACGCGCGCTCGCGGGCGATCTCGGTCCGCTGCATGACGCGGCGCATCTCGATGTCGCGCTCCTGATCGAGCCGGGCGGTCTCGCTTTCCCGGTCGATCTCCAGCGCCCGCTTCTCGGCCTCCAGATTGCGGGTGCGGATCAGGATCAGGCTGTCCTGCTCGATGTCGTTGCGCAGCTTGCGCCGCGCCTCGATGTCCTCGATCAGGCGGGTCAGGCCTTCCGCGTCGAACCGATTGGACGGGTTGAAATACTGCAGCTCCGTCTGATCCAGGTCGAGGATCGCGACGGTCTCCAGCTCCAGCCCGTTCTGCGCCAATGCCTCCGCCGCGGTGGACTTGACGCGGTTGACGTAATCGCTGCGCTGCTCGTGCATCTCCTCCATGGTCATCGCGGCGGCGACGGCGCGCAGGGCGGACACGAACTTGCCGGCCAGCAGGGCGCGCAGCCGTTCCTGGTCCATGGTGCGGCCGCCGAGCGTGCTCGCGGCGATCGACACGGCCTCCTGCGTCGGCGCGACGCGCACGTAGAAATCGGCTTCGATGTCGATGCGCATGCGGTCGCGGGTGATCACCGCCTCGCCCTTCTCCCGCTTCACGCCCATCTGCAGCACGTTCATGTTGACCGGTGTCACGGCATGGACGAACGGCAGGACGAACGCCCCGCCGTTGATCACCACTCGCTCGCCGAACCAGCCGGTGCGGACGAAGCTGACCTCCTTGGACGATCTGCGATACAGCCGGTTCACGAAGTAGATCACGACGGCGATCACCACGACGGCGATCACCAGCCAAAGAATAAGCGGGCCGATCAGCTGAGCCGACATGCAGGCGCCTCCGGACGCAGACCGAGATGGTTCATAAGGCTGCACCGCGCCGGCTGCGGGTCGCGTGCACTTCCTGGAACGCCGCGACGAGCGCGGCGGCAAAGGCGGGGTCGTTGATATGGGCCGGCACCCGGCGCACGACGCGGCGCGCCGTCGGCACCACGGTCGCCTCGATCGCCTCGAACAGGGCGGCGTCTGCGACGGGATCGTGGAACGGCTGCCCGGGCGCGTCGAGCGCCGACACGCCGCCCTCCGGCATCAGGAACCGCACCGGGCCGGTCATGCGGTTGAGCCGTTCGCCGATCCAGGCGCCGATCGCGGCGCATTCCTCGGGCGTCGTCCGCATCAGCGTGATCTGCGGGTTGTGGGCATACAGAAGCCGCCCCGCATAGCGCGCCGGGACCGTGGAGGGATGGCCGAAATTGACCATATCCAGCGCGCCGCAGGCGCCGACATAGGGCAGGTGCGCGCGCGCGAACACACCGAGGCGGTCCTCGCCCGCCGGCAGGATACCGCCCAACAGCAGGTCGCAGATCTCCGTCGTCGTGACATCGATCACGCCGGCGAGACGCCCCTGCTCGGCCAGCGCCTCCATCGCCTGACCACCGATGCCGGTCGCGTGAAACGTCAGGCACTCGTAGCGATCGGCGAGCTGCGCGGTCACCTGTTGCACACAGGGCGTTGTGACGCCGAACATCGTCAGCCCGATCGCCGGCAGTCCGCCCGTGACGGGGCGGGCGGCCAGCCGTGCGTGGACCATGCCGGCGACGGCGTGGGCGGCGTTGCCCAGGACCTGCCGCGACAGGACGTTGAGCCCCTGCACGTCGGTCACCGCGTGCATGATCGTCATGTCGGACGGGCCGACATAGGCGCGCACGTCGCCCGCGGCCATGGTGCTGACGATCAGCTTCGGCACGCCGAGCGGCAGGGCGCGCAGCCCCGCCGCCGCGATCACCGTGCCGCCCGAACCGCCGGCGGCGATGGCGCCCGCGATGTTGGTCTGACGCCGGACCCAGGCCTCGAACGCCTGCGTCATCGCGGCCACGGCCGTGCCGCGATCGCCGGAGAACACGCCGCCCGGACCGCGCGGATGGAACGCCGCGAGCTGATGCGGCGGTATGTCCGCGCCGGACGGGCCGCCACCGGTCGAGATATCAACGAGACGCGGCCGCAGGCCGGAGCCGCGCAGGATGTCGTGGATGAAGCGCAGCTCCGGCCCCTTGGTATCGAGCGTGCCGACGACGATCACCACCGGCTCGCCCCCGGCCGCAAGCGCGTGCAGCGCCACCGGCGCGACGGCGCCGTGGCCCTCGGGCGCCGCGAC
>NZ_BANB01000345.1 GCF_000964365.1 Acidisphaera rubrifaciens HS-AP3
CGGGCGCCGCCCGCGTCGCGGCGCGTCCCGCCGCCGTGACCGAGGCGGCCAGCGTCACAAGCGCGACCGCCAACCCGGCAAGCAGGCGCGGATCAGCGAACGGCACCTCGGCCGTGGGCGCACGCCCGGCCGCGATCTGCCACGGATAGGTCAGCGCGTCCCACCAGCCATGCGGCAGGAAGCGCGGGTCCGTGAAGTTCATGGCCACGGCCGACGGAGCGCGGAACACCAGGTTCATGAACGGAAAGGTCGGGCTGCCGAATGCGTGCCACAGGAACGCCGCCCACCACCCGTCGGAGACCGTGAAGCTTGCAACTCCCGACACTACCAACAGGCCGGTCGTCCATACCGCCGCCGCCACGCCCCGCGCCCCGCGCCGCCACGGCAGCAGCGCCGCGAGGCCAAGCGCGAGCGCGCCGATCAGGTTGGTCAGCTTCAGCCCGGCAGCCGCGCCCGCCAGGAAGCCCGCCCCGGCCAGCATCCAGGGCCGCCGCCTTCCGACGGCGCCGTCCGCCGCCAGCAGCAGCGTCAGGGCAGCGAGCGAGGGCAGGGCGAGCGGCAGATCGGCGAAGCTCGTGCCGATTTCCGACAGTGTCATCGCGCCGGTCGATCCGGCGATCGTCGCCAGCGCCCGCAGCGGCCGGCGGCCGGGCGTCCCGGCCGGCACCAGGCGGCCGGCCAGCGCCCACAGCACCACCGGCAACGCCGCCTGCGTCGCGGCAATCAGCACCGCGCCGACGCGCATCGGCAGATGGTGCCTGATAAGGTAGGGCAGCAGATACGGCAGCGGATTGAGGTAGCTTTGCGGACCGCCCGGCGCGACGTCGATCGGATAGCGCCAGTGCAGCAACGCATAGGCGGCATAGTCGTGGTAGTTCTGCAGATCCCAGTTGCGGTCCTGCCCGGCCCATAGCGCGAGCGCGCCATAGCCGATCACGCCCGCAGCAAAGACCAGCGCATAGTCACGCCACGCCCGCCGTGCCGCCCTGCCTGCGGCCGCGCCGCCGCCGGCGCTCACTCCTCGTCGCGCACCCGGCGGACCAGCACCTCGCGTTTGCCGACATGGTTGGCCGGCCCCACGATGCCCTCGCGCTCCATCTGCTCGATCAGCTTGGCGGCGCGGTTATAGCCGATGTTCAGATGCCGCTGGATGAAGCTGGTGCTCGCCTTGCCCTCGCGCGCGACCACGTCCACCGCCTGATCGAACAAGCCCTTCTCGCCGTCGCTCGCGCCCGCGATGCCCGACATCCCGCCGCCGCCGCCGCCGCCACCGCCACCGTCATCGGGCTCCGGGTCCGTCACCTCCTCGACATAGGCGGGCTCGCCCTGCGCGCGCAGGAACTCCACCACCTGCTCCACCTCGCGGTCGGAGACGAAGGGGCCGTGCACGCGGGTGATGCGCCCGCCGCCCGCCATGAACAGCATGTCGCCCTGGCCCAGCAGCTGCTCCGCCCCCTGTTCGCCGAGGATGGTGCGGCTGTCGAACTTGCTGATGACCTGGAAGCTGATGCGGGTCGGGAAGTTGGCCTTGATGGTGCCGGTGATCACGTCCACCGACGGGCGCTGCGTCGCCATGATGACGTGGATGCCCGCCGCGCGCGCCATCTGTGCCAGACGCTGCACGGCGGCCTCGATCTCCTTGCCGGCGACCATCATCAGGTCGGCCATCTCGTCCACCACGACGACGATGAACGGCAGCGTCTCGAGCGCGAGCGGTTGCTCCTCGAAGGTCGGGCGGCCGGTGTCGGGGTCGAAGCCGGTCTGCACGCGGCGCGTCACCACCTCGCCCTTCGCGCGCGCCTCGGCCACGCGGTCGTTGTAGCTGCCGATGTTGCGCACGCCGAGCTGGCTCATCGCGCGGTAGCGGCGCTCCATCTCGCGCACGGTCCATTTCAGGGCGGTCACCGCCTTGGCCGGCTCCGTCACGACGGGGGCCATCAGATGCGGGATGCCCTCATAGACGGACAGCTCCAGCATCTTCGGATCGATCAGGATCAGTCGGCACTGGTCGGGCGAGAGACGGTACAGCAGCGACAGGATCATCGCGTTGACGCCGACCGACTTGCCCGAGCCGGTGGTGCCCGCGATCATCAGGTGCGGCATGCGCGCCAGATCGGCGATCACCGCCGCGCCGCTGATCTCCTTGCCCAGCGCCAGCGCGAGGCGGCCGGGGTGGCGGTTCCAGTCCTCGGTGGACATGATCTCCGACAGGAAGACCGTATCGCGCTTGGCGTTCGGGATCTCGATGCCGATGACGTTGCGGCCGGGCACCGTCGCGATGCGCACGGCGGTCACCGACAGGCTGCGCGCGATATCGTCGGCAAGGCCGATCACCCGGGCGCTGCGTATGCCGGGCGCGGGTTCCAGCTCGTAGAGCGTGACCACCGGGCCGGGCCGTATGTCGACGATCGCGCCCTGCACGCCGTAATCGGAGAGCACCGTCTCCAGCAGCCGCGCATTGGCCTCGAGCGCGTCCGAACTCGGTCCCTGCTGTGCGCGGGCGGGCGCGGGCTTGAGCAGCGACAGCGGCGGGAAGCGCCAGCCGGCATCCGGCAGCGGCAGCTGCTCCTGTTTCAGCGCGGCACGCTTGGGCGCGGCGGGCGGATGCAGCCGGGCCGGGGCCGGGGGCGCCGCGTCCGCGGACGGGGCGGGGCGGGACGC
>NZ_BANB01000344.1 GCF_000964365.1 Acidisphaera rubrifaciens HS-AP3
CAGCGCGCCGCCCCGGGATGGCGTGCCGCCGCGCGGCGGGCGGGTCCGGTGATGCGCCACGCGGTGCTGGCCTCGATGTCGCGCAGCCGTGCCTCGGCCGCGTCGGCGCGCTGCCGCGCCTCCGCCGCCGCGTCGGTCAGATGGCGGATGCGGGCCCGCAGAACCTCCGCGCCGTCCGGGTCGGCTGCAATCAGGCTATCCGGTGGGGCCACGGTCTTCTCGTATCAGGACACGTCCAACTTTGTGATACAACCGAACGGACTGCAAGCGAATGTCGCCACACGCGGGCCGATCCGATCGTCACGGGGACGGTGGCGTGGCGAGCGCGGCCGGAATAGGGTCCGGCGCGTATGCCGCCAGGCTCGCCAGGGAAAACGTCATGAGCAGCAAGCCGATTCTGTATGTCACCCG
>NZ_BANB01000343.1 GCF_000964365.1 Acidisphaera rubrifaciens HS-AP3
GACCGACGGTCTCCCCGCCTATCGGCAGCTGCCGCTCGCGGTCGCCCTGCCGGAGACGACGGAGCAGGCGGCGGCCGTGCTGCGGTTCTGCCACCGCAACGGCGTGCGCGTGATCCCGCGCGGCGCCGGCACCAGCCTGTCGGGCGGGGCGCTGCCGCTCGCGGACGCGGTCGTGGTCGGCATGATGCGCATGAACCGCATCCTGGAGATCGACTACGACGACCGGCTCGCCGTCGTGCAGGCGGGCGTGACCAATATCGGCATCACCCAGGCGGTGCAGGCGGAGGGCTTCTTCTATGCCCCCGACCCGTCGAGCCAGCTTGCCTGCATGATCGGCGGCAACGTGGGCATGAACTCCGGCGGGGCGCACTGCCTCAAATACGGCGTGACGGCCAACAACCTGCTCGGCCTGCGGGTGGTGACGATCGAGGGCGAGATTCTCGACATCGGCGGCCGGCATCTGGATGCCGCCGGCTATGACTGGCTCGGCCTGATCACCGGCAGCGAGGGGCAGCTTGTCCTCGTGACGGAGGTGACGGTGCGCATCCTCCGCTCGCCCGAGGGCGCGCGCGCGATGCTGGCCGCCTTCCGGTCCAACGAGGTGGCCGGCCAGTGCGTCGATGCGATCATCGGCTCCGGCATCATCCCGGTGGCGCTGGAGTTCATGGACCGGCCGGCGATCCATGCCTGCGAGGCCTTCGCCCACGCGGGCTATCCGCTCGACGCCGAGGCGATGCTGATCATCGAGGTCGAGGGTTCGACGGCGGAGCAGGACGACCTGTTGGGCCGCATCAGCGACATCTGCCGCCGGTTCGATCCGATCAGCCTGCGGGTGTCGGAAAGCCCCGAACAGAGCCTCGCGATCTGGAAGGGGCGCAAGGGGGCGTTCGGCGCGGTCGGCCGGATCAGCCCCGATTACATGTGCATGGACGGCACCATCCCGACCAGCCGGCTGCCGGACACGCTGCGCCGCATCGCCGAGATGAGCGACCAGTACGGGCTCAAGGTCGCCAACATCTTCCATGCGGGCGACGGCAACCTGCATCCGCTCATCATGTTCGACGCCAACGATCCCGACAGCTTCCACCGGGCCGAGGCGTTCGGCGCCGACATCCTGCGCCTGTGCGTCGAGGTCGGCGGTTGCCTGACGGGCGAACACGGCGTGGGCGTGGAAAAGCGCGACCTGATGGGCGTGCAGTTCACCGAGATCGAGCTTGACCAGCAGCGGCGCATCAAGAGCGCGTT
>NZ_BANB01000342.1 GCF_000964365.1 Acidisphaera rubrifaciens HS-AP3
TCCGGCTGTTCGCGGCGCTCGGCCTCGCCGGACACTGACGGCGGGCGCCCATGTCGGACGATCCGCGCCGCGCCATCTTCGACGCCGACTGGTACCTCGCCTCCTACCCGGACGTGCAGGCCGCGGGCGTCGACCCGCTGCAGCACTACCTCGCCTTCGGGCGGCTCGAACTGCGCACGCCCAACCCGCTGTTCG
>NZ_BANB01000341.1 GCF_000964365.1 Acidisphaera rubrifaciens HS-AP3
GGCCTGTCGTTTCAGCCGGCAAGAAATGACCGGGGGCGGGCGGCGATCGCGCGCGGGCGCGGTGCCCGGCGCCGGTGGGCAGGCGGGTTGGCACGCGGGTTGCGTTCCGTCTGTCCCGGAAGCGCGCTGACGAAGCAACCACACGCGACGCGGCACCGACGCCGCTGCGACATCATCGGGGAGACCACGACAAGATGGCATCCGCCAGCCAGAGGCCCGGCACACCGGGCCTGTCCGCACGCCTGCGCCGTGCCGCCCGTGCGGCGACCTTCCTGTTCGCCGCGGCGACCGCCGCCGCATCGGTGGCACCGGTCGCCATCCCGTCCGCCCGCGCGGCCGACGACGGCCCGATCAAGGTCGGTATCCTGCACTCCCTGTCCGGCACCATGGCCATCAGCGAGACGACGCTGAAGGACGTGATGCTCATGCTGATCGATGAGCAGAACAAGAAGGGCGGCGTCCTCGGCCGCAAGCTGGAACCGGTCGTCGTCGATCCCGCGTCCAACTGGCCGCTGTTCGCCGAAAAGGCGCGCGAACTGATCTCCGTCGATCACGTGTCCGCCGTGTTCGGCTGCTGGACGTCGGTATCGCGCAAGTCGGTGCTGCCGGTTTTCAAGGAGCTGGACAATATCCTGTTCTATCCCGTCCAGTACGAGGGCGAGGAGAGCGAGCGCAACGTCTTCTACACCGGCGCCGCCCCGAATCAGCAGGCGATTCCCGCCGTCGACTATCTGATGAGCGAGGAGCACGTGAAGCGCTGGGTGCTGGCCGGCACCGACTATGTCTATCCGCGCACGACCAACAAGATCCTTGAAGCCTACCTGAAGTCCAAGGGCGTCAAGGATGAAGACATCATGATCAACTACACGCCGTTCGGCCAGTCCGACTGGCAGAGCATCGTGTCGCAGATCAAGCGCTTCGGCTCGGCGGGCAAGAAGACGGCGGTCGTGTCGACCATCAACGGCGACGCCAACGTGCCCTTCTACAAGGAGCTGGGCAACCAGGGCATCAAGGCGACCGACATCCCGGTGATCGCCTTCTCCGTCGGCGAGGAGGAGCTGGCCGGCATCGACACCAAGCCGCTGGTCGGCCATCTCGCCGCCTGGAACTACTTCATGAGCGTCGACACGCCCGAGAACAAGGCGTTCATCGAGCGCTGGCGCGCCTGGACCAAGAACCCCAAGCGGGTCAGCAACGACCCGATGGAAGCCCACTACATCGGCTTCAATATGTGGGTGAAGGCGGTGGAGAAGGCCGGCACCACCGATCCGGACAAGGTGATCGCCGCGATGATCGGCGTCTCCGTCCCGAACCTGTCGGGCGGCTACGCGGCGATGATGCCGAACCACCACATCACCAAGCCGGTGCTGATCGGCGAGATCGAGGACAACGGTCAGTTCAACATCGTCAGCCAGACGCCCGGTCTGATCGTGGCGCAGGAATGGTCGCCCTACCTGCCCGGCTCGCGTGACCTGATCGCCGACTGGCGGCCGCCGATGTCGTGCGGCAACTATAACGTCAAGATCGGCAAGTGCCTGGGTGCCGGCAGCCTGACCGCGGGCAAGTAGGCCGGACGACGCGGAGCGCGACGATGCGCGCCCTCCTCCTCGTGGTGGCGCTGCTCGGTCTTCTGGTCGGCCCGCACGGGCCGGCCAGTGCCGAGGGCGGCGTCGCCCCGGCCCTCGCCGCGCTGTCGTCGCGCCATTATGACGACATCGCGAACGGGGTCGCCGCGCTGGCGGTATCCGGCGACCCGAGGGCCGCCGCCATTCTCGGCGCGCTGCAGGGCGGCCGTCTCTATGCGCGGGCCGACCACGCGCTGTTCATACGCGGCCCCGACGGCACCTATGTCGACGCGGCGACCGGCGCCCCGGCCGCCGACCCCGGCACGTTGCGGGAGGTGCGCGTCAACAACGCCGTGCGCCGCGCGCTGGATGCCGGGCTCGGCGCGCTGCGTCTGTTCGCCCCGGACGCGGCGGTGCGGGCGACGGCTGCGGACACGCTGTTCGCGCAACCCGATCCGGCGGCGATCCCCGCCCTGGACCGCGCCATCGCCAGCGAGCCGGATGCCGGCGTGAAGACGCGGATGGAACAGGCGCGGGCCGCGGCCATCCTGCAGAAACCCGATGCGTCGGAGGCCGACCGGCTTGCCGCCGTCGCGACCCTGCGGGCACGCGGCGGGCTGGAGGCGCGGGGCCTGCTGGAGGGCCTGTCCGGCCAGCCGCCCGCGGTCGCCCATGCGGCGGCGGCGGCGGTCAGCGCCCTCGATTTCGACCTCCGTCTCTGGAACTACGCGCAGAGCGCCTGGTACGGCCTGTCGCTCGGCTCGGTGCTGCTGCTGGCGGCGACCGGTCTCGCGATCACCTTCGGCGTCATGGGCGTGATCAACATGGCGCATGGCGAGATGGTCATGCTCGGTGCCTATGCGACCTATGTGGTGCAGGTGCTGTTCCGCGCCTATGTGCCGCCGGGGCTGTACGGCCTCAGCATCCCGGTGGCGATCCCGGTCGCCTTCGTCGTCGCCGGCATCGTCGGCATCGCGATCGAGCGGCTGATGATCCGCTTCCTGTATGGCCGGCCGCTGGAGACGCTGCTCGCGACGTTCGGCCTGAGCCTCATTCTCCAGCAGGCGGTGCGGACGATCTTCGGCCCGACCAACCGTGACGTGGACACGCCCGCCTGGATGAGCGGGGCGACGCAGATCGGCGGGCTGCAGATCACCTTCAACCGCCTGTACATCATCCTGTTCGCGGTCGGCGTGCTGTTCGCCCTGATGGCGGTGCTGCGCCGCACGCCGCTGGGGCTGCAGATGCGGGCCGTGACCCAGAACCGGCGCATGGCAGCGGCGATGGGCATACGCACGCCATGGGTCGACGCCCTGACCTTCGGCCTCGGCTCGGGCGTCGCCGGCATGGCGGGCGTGGCGCTGAGCCAGATCGACAATGTCTCGCCCAATCTCGGCCAGGGCTACATCATCGACAGCTTCATGGTCGTGGTGTTCGGCGGCGTCGGCAATCTGTGGGGCACGGCGGTGGGCGCCGTCGTGCTCGGCGTCATCAACAAGTTCCTCGAACCGGTGGCCGGCGCCGTCCTCGGCAAGATCGTCGTGCTGGTGCTGCTGATCCTGTTCATCCAGCGCCGGCCGCGCGGGATGTTCCCGCTCAAGGGACGGGCGGCCGAGGCATGAGTCCCGCGCCCCGCGCTCTCGCCGTCCCCCTCGCCGTCCCGGTCATCGTGACGGGGACGGCCGTCCTGGTCGCCGCCCTGGCCCTCGGCGGGGTGGCGCCCGCCTATATCGTGTCGCTGTACGGCAAGTATCTCTGCTACGGCATACTGGCGCTGGCGGTCGATCTCGTCTGGGGATTCGGCGGCATCCTCAGCCTCGGCCACGCGGCGTTCTTTGCCCTCGGCGGCTATGCCATGGGCATGTACCTGATGCGCCAGATCGGACCGCGCGGCGTCTATGGCGACCCACTCCTGCCGGACTTCATGGTGTTCCTGAACTGGCACGCCCTGCCCTGGTACTGGCACGGGTTCAGCCATTTTCCCTTCGCCCTCGTCATGGTCATGCTGGTGCCGGGGCTGCTGGCGCTGGTGTTCGGCTACCTCGCGTTCCGCTCGCGCGTCTCCGGCGTCTATCTGTCGATCATCACCCAGGCGCTGACCTATGCGCTGCTGCTGGCCTTCTTCCGCAACGACATGGGCTTCGGCGGCAACAACGGTCTGACCGATTTCAAGGACATCCTCGGCTTCAACATCGAGAGCGGCCGCACGCGCGCCGCCCTGCTGGTCGCGACCGGCGTCGTGCTGTCGCTGCAATACGTGCTCGCGCGCGCCGTGACGCGGTCGCGCTTCGGCAAGGTGCTGATTGCCGTGCGTGACGCCGAGAGCCGGACCCGCTTCCTCGGCTACCGGCCGGAGAGCTACAAGCTGGTGATCTGGGTGCTGTCGGCGGTGATGGCCGGCATCGGCGGGGCGCTGTACGTGCCGCAGATCGGCATCATCAACCCGGGCGAGTTCGCGCCCACGAACTCGATCGAGGCGGTGATCTGGGTCGCCGTCGGCGGCCGCGGCACGCTGGCCGGACCGATCCTCGGCGCCGTGCTGGTCAATTTCGCCAAGACGCTGCTGACCGGCACGCTGCCGGAGGCGTGGCTCTATGCCCTTGGTTTCCTGTTCGTGTTCGTCACGCTGGTGATGCCGAAGGGGCTGATGGGCCTGGTCCGCATGCGCCGGCGCGACGACGTGCCCGGCGCCGCGGCGGCCGCGAGCGCCGCCAAGGAAGCCACGGGATGAGCGCCGAACCGGAGGGCGCGATCGGCGCGGTCGCCGACACCCTGCTGTACCTGGATGGCGTGAGCGTCAGCTTCGACGGGTTCCGCGCGCTGAACAGCCTGTCGCTGGTGCTGGCGCCGGGCGAGATGCGCGCGGTGATCGGCCCGAACGGCGCCGGCAAGACGACCATGATGGACGTCATCACCGGCAAGACCCGGCCCGATACCGGCCGCGTCGTGTTCCGCGCCGACACCGACCTCACGAAGCTGGACGAGCCGGCGATCGCGCAGCTCGGCATCGGGCGGAAGTTCCAGAAGCCGACCGTGTTCGAGCCGCACACCGTCTGGGACAACCTGCTGCTGGCGCTCGCCGGCGACCGCCGCCCGGGCTTCACGCTGCGCGCCCGGGAGACGGCGGAGGAACGGGCACGCATCGAGTCGATCCTGCGCACCATCCGCCTGTCGGACCACCGCGCCCGGCGCGGCGGCGACCTGTCGCATGGGCAGAAACAATGGCTCGAGATCGGCATGCTGCTGGCGCAGGAGCCGGAACTGCTGCTGGTGGACGAGCCGGTGGCCGGCATGACCGACGCGGAGACCGAGCAGACGGCCGAGCTGCTGCGCGAGATCAACCGCACCCGCAGCGTCGTCGTGGTCGAGCACGACATGGCGTTCGTGCGCGCGCTCGGCGTGAAGGTGACGGTGCTGCACGAGGGCAGCGTGCTGAGCGAGGGGACGATCGACCATGTCAGCGAGGACCCGCGCGTGATCGAAGTCTATCTGGGGCGCTAGGGCATGCTGTCGGTCGAGGGCGTCGATCTGCATTACGGGGCGGCCATCGCGCTGCGGGGCGTGTCGATCAGCGCCACCGCCGGAGCCGTCACATGTCTGCTCGGCCGCAACGGCGTCGGCAAGACGAGCCTGCTGCGCGCGATCGTCGGCGCGCATCCGATCACGCGCGGCGCGATCCGCTGGGACGGGGCCGATATCAGCCGCCTGCCGCCCTACGAGCGGGCCCGGCGCGGCATCGCCTGGGTGCCGCAGGGACGCGACATCTTCCCGCTGCTGACCGTGCGCGAGAATCTGGAGACCGGCTTCGCCGTCCTGCCACGGCGGGCGCGGCGGGTGCCGGACGAGATATACGAGCTGTTCCCGGTGCTGAAGACCATGCTGCGCCGCCGCGGCGGCGACCTGTCGGGCGGCCAGCAGCAGCAACTCGCCATCGCCCGCGCCCTGGTGACCAAACCGCGCCTGCTGGTGCTGGACGAGCCGACCGAGGGCATCCAGCCGAGCATCATCAAGGATATCGGCCGCGTCATCGCCCTGCTGCGCCGGCGCGGCGACATGGCCATCCTGCTCGTCGAGCAGTATTACGACTTCGCGCGCGAGCTGGCGCAGACGATCGCCGTGATGGATCGCGGCGATATCGTGCTGTCGGGCGCGCCGGGGGAGCTGGACGAACAGGATGTACGACGCCGCCTGTCCGTCTGAGGCCGCGACCGAGACCCCGCAACGTGCCCGTGGCGAGCTTCGTATCGGTTTCGGCCTGCGCGACGGCGCGACGGCACTGCGCGACCTGTATCAGTCAGGGTGCCTGAAGGCCCGCTTTCCCCGGCCGGAGCGCGGCGGCGCGCCGGTCGCGGTGCTGCTGAACACGGCGGGCGGCATCGCCGGCGGCGACCGGCTGCGCACGGC
>NZ_BANB01000340.1 GCF_000964365.1 Acidisphaera rubrifaciens HS-AP3
GATCTCGCAGCCTATGCGCCGCGCGCCTTCGCCCGGCTGCATGCGCTGGCACGGGCGCAGGACATGGCGCTGATCGCCGACGCGGCGGCGCTGCTGGCCGCGCGCGCCGATCGCCCGGCCGCCATCGCCGCGTCCGAGGGCGGGGATTTCCTGGAGGGCGCGCTCGACCGGCTGGACGACGCCTATGCGCGCTGGACGCTGCGCCATCTGCAGCTCACGCATTACCGGGTCAACGAGCTGGGCGACGTGCAGACCTCGGCGCCCGTGCATGGCGGCCTCAGCGCGTTCGGCGCGGCGGTGATCCGCCGCTGCAACGCGCTCGGCATCGGCGTGGACGTGGCGCACGGCACGTACGACCTGGTGCGACAGGCGGCATCCGTCAGCCGCGCGCCGCTGGTGCTGTCGCACAGCTCGATCACCGCGCATCCCGGCCCGCGCCAGCGCCGCATCACGCCCGAACATGCCCGCGTCGTCGCCGCGACCGGCGGCGTGATCGGCATCTGGCCGCCGCGCGCCGTCTTCCCGACGATGGCGGCGCTGGCCGAGGGGATCGCGCGGGCGGTGGACGTCGTGGGCATCGCGCATGTCGGCATCGGCACCGACATGGGCGGTCTGATCGCCGGCACCTGCTTTCCCGACTACACGGCGACACCGGCGCTGGTCGCGGCGCTGCGCCGGCAGGGTTTCGGCGGGCCGGAGATCGCGGCGATCATGGGCGGCAACTATGCCCGCGTGTTCGCCCGCGCGGTCGGCTGAAAAGCCACGGAAAGCGCATCGTTTTTGACGTCGCTCAAAGCCGCCCGGACGGCGCGCGCCCACCGTTGGCGCATCGCATCACGGACGGGAGGGACGACGATGACTGGTGGTGAACAAGCCTATCTGGCGCTGGTGCTGGCCGCGTTCGGCGGGTTCGCGCTGCTCATCGCTTCGACGCAAATCCGCGAGGGACGCGCGCGCCGCGCGAAGCTGGCGGCGACGTCGGCCGCAGCGGCGGCAGCGATGCCGGAGGCCGCGCAGGCGCCGATGCCGGCCGAGTTGCGCC
>NZ_BANB01000339.1 GCF_000964365.1 Acidisphaera rubrifaciens HS-AP3
GATCACCGGCGGCCGGCCTCGCGCCGGCCCGCCGTCTCCGACCGGGCGCGACGCAGCAACAGCCGCGTCGCGCCCGTGTTGCGTCCGGGATGCGTCGCCGCGAGTACCAGCCCGGCCAGGTTCGACGCCGCGAGCCAATGCGGGAACTCCCGCCGCAGAGTGCCGGCCCCCGTGGTCGATCCGCGACCCGTCACGATCTCCACGCATCGGATGCCGCCCGCATGGGCGCCGAGGATGAAGGCGACCACCGCGCCATGCGCGGCCGCCGCCGTCATGCCGTGCAGGTCGAGCGTGCGCGC
>NZ_BANB01000338.1 GCF_000964365.1 Acidisphaera rubrifaciens HS-AP3
GGCGCGGGGCTTGCCTATGTGCTGTACGACACCGCCCTGCTGCTGTTCGTGAGCTGGCAGACGCTGCCGCTGCTGCGCCGGCCTGTGCCGCCCGTGGCCACCGGCCCGCTACCCCCGATCGGCGTCGTCATCGCCGCCCGCAACGAGGCGGGCGGGATCGTCGCGACGATCGACGCCCTGCTGGCGCAGACGCCGCCGCCCGCCCGGGTGATCCTCGCCGATGACGGCTCGACCGACGCGACGCCCGCCGTGCTGGCCGCCCGCTATGGCCTCGTCACGCCGGCGCCCGGTACGATCAGCCCGCCCGCGCCCGGCGCCCCGGCGCTGCGCTGGCTGCGCCTGCCGCCACGCGGCAAGGCGGCGGCGCTGAATGCCGCGATCGGGCATCTCGACACGGAACTGATGGCGACGATCGACGCCGACACGCTGCTGGCGCCGGGCGCGCTCGCCGCCATGGGCGCGGCCTTCGCCGCCGAGCCGTCGCTGGTGGCGGCGACGGGCGTGCTGCGCCCGGTCTGCCGGCCGACGCCGGTGGGCCGCGCGCTGGGCTTCCTGCAGACCTATGAATACGTGCGCAATTTCCTCTCGCGCTATGCCTGGATGGGGCAGGGGAGCCTGCTGCTGATCTCCGGCGCCTTCGCCACCTTCCGCACCGAGGCGGTGCGCATGGTGGGCGGGTTCGACGGCGCCTGCCTGACCGAGGATTACGAGCTGATCCACCGGCTGCACCGCACCGGCGCGGACCGGCTTCTGGGCTGGACGGTCCGCGTGATCGGGGCGGCGCGGGCGAGCACCGACGCGCCGGCGGACCTGCGCACGTTCCTGCGCCAACGGCGGCGGTGGTTCGGCGGGTTCCTGCAGACGCAGTTCTGGAACCGCGACATGACGGCGAACCCGCGTTACGGGCGGCTCGGCATGCTGATGCTGCCCGTCAAGGCGCTGGACACGTTGCAGCCGATCTATGGCCTGACGGCGCTGGCGCTGTTCGGCGTCTTTGCGCTGTTCGGCCATACGTCGGTGATCGTGCCGGCGGTGGGCGTGATCGCGGCCAAGATCGGCTTCGACCTCGCGATCCATCTGTGGTCGCTGCATCTGTATCGCCGCTGGATCGGCGGGCCGGGCGGGACGAGCTATGCGGGCGCGGCGCTGGCCGCCCTGATCGAGCCGTTCTGCTTCCAGCCGCTGCGCCATCTGGGCGCCACTCTCGGCTGGGTGCTGGCGGTGCGTCACACCGCGCGCACATGCGCGGTGTCCTGGCAGGGATAGACGCGCGGGTCGCTCGCACACGGGCAGCCCTGGCCCGCAATTCGCATCATCGTTGCGCATTGCACAACAGGGGATGCGCGGGCGATGGCCGGATCGGGGAGTGTGGGACGTGCGGGCCGGCTGCTGGCGGCGATCGTGCTCGGCCTTGTCTGCACAAAAGTCGCGCGCGCCGACGGCATGAAGGCGGCGATGCTGCTGCCGGGCAGCATCAACGACCAGAGCTGGAACGCGCTCGGCTATTCAGGGCTGATGAAGATCAAGTCGCTCGGCATCGCCACAGCCTATTCGGAGAACGTGCCGGATTCCGACGACACGGCGTCGATGGAGGATTACGCGCGGCAGGGCTACGGCATCATCCTCGGCCATTCCGGCCGCTTCCTGTCGGCCGCCGAACAGGTGGGGCCCGACTATCCAAAGGTGCAGTTCATCATCGGCGGCGGCGCCGGCGGCCAGGCGCCGAACGTCATGTCGATCGACTTCAACAACGCCGAATTCGGCTGCCAGATCGGCGTGCTCGCCGCGCGCATGAGCAAGACGGGCAAGGTCGGCGGCGTCTACGGGCTGGAGGGTCTGCCCAACATCGTGGCGCAGGCCGGCGCGTTCCGCCTGTGCGCCAGGAAGGCGCGGCCCGACATCACGGTGACGATCATCTACATCAAGGACATGGAGGACGCGGCATCCGGCAAGGAGGCGGCGCTGTCGCTGATCGCCAACGGCGCCGACGTGCTGACGGGCAAGCTCAATGCCGCGATGAACGGCGTCATCGCGGCGGCGAAGGAAAAGGGCGTGTACGCGACCGCGCGCTCCGTCGACAGCATCGCGACGGCGCCCAAACAGGTGCTGACCGCGCTGGTGGAGCACTGGGGCGACATGTACGGCGCGGCGGCGGCGGACGCCAAGGCGGGGCATCTGTCGGGCAGCTTCGTCCAGTACGGCTATGCGACGGCGGACCGCACGACGGGGGCGAATTTCGTCTATGGCAGCGGCGAGTTCAGCCCGGCGGTGCCGAAGCCGGTGGTCGATGAGCTGATGGCGATGCAGAAGACCTTCGCCGCCGGCGGCATGAAGATCACGCCCACGCGCGAGGACGCACGCGGCGGCAGCTGAGGCGCCGCCATGACCGCCCGGCTGCTGGAGATGCGCGGCATCGTCAAGCGGTACGGCGCGCTTGCCGCCAATGACGGCGTCGATCTCGACGTCGCGGCCGGCGAGATCGTCGGGCTGCTCGGCGAGAACGGATCCGGCAAGAGCACCTTGATGAAGGTGCTGATCGGCATGACGCGCGCCGACGCGGGCGGCATCGTCTTTCGCGGGCGGGAGCTGTCCGGCCACACCCCGCGCGACGCGGCGGCGGCCGGCATCGGCATGATCCACCAGCATTTCATGCTGATCGAGGCGATGACGGTCGCGGAGAACGTCATGCTCGGCTGGGAGGCCGCCGGGCGCGGACGGCTGCGCGCGCTGCGCCGGGGCGAGATCGCGGCGCGGGTGCGCCAGGCGAGCGCGCGCTATGGCCTCGACCTCGACCCCGACGCGGTGGTGGGCGACCTGTCGCTCGGGCGGCGGCAGCGGGTGGAGATCCTCAAGGCGATCCTGCGCGGCGCCGCGCTGCTGGTGCTCGACGAGCCGACGTCGAATCTCAGCCCGCCGGAGGTCGCCGCCCTGCTCGACGTGCTGCGCCAGCTGCGGGCGGAGGGCACCGGCATCGTGTTCATCTCGCACAAGATGGACGAGGTGCGGGCGCTGTGCGACCGCGTGGTGGTGCTGCGCGACGGGCGGGTGGCGGGGCAGGCGCCGGCGGGCGCGGACGCGGCGGCACTGGCGCGCATGATGGTCGGGCGCGACCTGT
>NZ_BANB01000337.1 GCF_000964365.1 Acidisphaera rubrifaciens HS-AP3
GCTCGCCCATGCCGCCGCCCGGCCCGCGGCCTGGGCGACGGCGCCGGGCTGAGCGGGGCCGGGCTGAGTGGAGCCGGGCTGGGCGGCGCGGCCCGCGTCAGGCCATCCAGGGCGGGACCGGCAGGCCCTTACCGCGCAGGAACTCCGGGTTGAACAGCTTCGACTGATACCGCGCCGCCCCGTCGCACAGCACCGTCACGACCGTGTGTCCGGGCCCGAGGTCGCGCGCGACCCGGATCGCGGCCGCGACGTTGATCCCGGCGGAGCCGCCGATCGACAGCCCCTCGTGGATCATCAGGTCGAAGACCTGCTCCAGCGCCTCGGCGTCCGGAATGCGCACCGCGTCGTCGATCACCACGCCCTCTAGATTGCCCGGCACCCGCGACTGGCCGATCCCCTCGGTGATCGAGGAGCCGGTGACCGTCAGGTCGTTCGACTTCACCCAGCCGTACAGCCCGCTGCCCTCGGGGTCGGCCAGCACGATCCGCACGTCGGGATTGCGCTCCTTCAGCGCGATGCTGACGCCGGCGAGCGTGCCGCCGGTGCCGCAGGCGCAGGTGAAGGCATCGACGCGGCCCATCGTCTGGTCCCATATCTCCGGCCCCGTCGTCAGCCGGTGGCCGTCGCGGTTGGCGAGGTTGTCGAACTGATTGGCCCACACCGCGCCCATCTCCTCGGCCAGCCGCCTGGAGACATGCACGTAGTTGCCGGGATCGCGGTACGGCTTGGCCGGCACGAGGCGCAGGTCGGCGCCGATCATGCGCAGGAAGTCGATCTTCTCCCGGCTCTGCGTCTCGGGCATCACGATCACGCTGCGATAGCCGCGCGCGTTGCCGACCAGCGTCAGGCCGATGCCGGTATTGCCGGCCGTGCCCTCGACCAGGGTGCCGCCGGGCTTGAGAAGGCCGCGCTCCTCGGCGTCGCGGATGATCGCGAGACCGGCGCGATCCTTCACCGATCCGCCCGGGTTCATGAACTCGGCCTTGCCGTAGATGTCGCAGCCCGTCGCGTCGCTGGCGCGGCGCAGCCGGATGAGCGGCGTGTTGCCGATGGCGTCGGCCAGGTCGGCGGCCGTCTGGTGTCCGTGCGGTGTCGTCGTCATGTATCCCTCCGGCCGGCCGCCCCGCCGCTTGTGGCGCCGCCGGGCACATGCCATGCCGGACAGGGACACGCGGGAGACAGCGGATGCTGGAACATGTGACGCCGGCGCAGGCGTGGGAAGCCCTGCAAAGCAATCCGGATGCGCATCTGGTGGACGTCAGGACGGAGGCCGAGTGGATCTTCGTGGGGCTGCCCGACCTCGCCGCCTGCGGCAAGCAGACGCTTCTGATACAGTGGCAGGTCTATCCGACGATGCAGCTCAACCCGCGCTTCGCGGGCGACCTTGCGTCGGCGGGGCTGACGCCCGGGCACCACATCTTCTTCATCTGCCGCTCCGGCGCGCGCAGTGCCGCCGCCGCCATGGCCGCATCCGAGGCCGGCATGACACAGGTCTACAACGTGGCCGACGGGTTCGAGGGGCCGATGGACGCGGAGGGGCACCGCGGCGCCCTTGCCGGCTGGAAGGCGAGCGGCCTGCCGTGGCGCCAGCGCTGAGCGCGGGCGGCCACCGCCCCCCTCATGAAACGGGCGGCGGCGCGTCGGGGTAGAGCACCTTGAGCACCACCATCCACGGATAGCGCGTGTCGAGCACCGTGCCGTCGGGCGTCGCGAGCCTCCCGTCGCCGGTGACGGGCACGTGCTTCATGGTCACCGCGTCATCGACGTTGCCGCCGATCACGCTGATCTGGTTGGGCTGGCGGGACACCACGATGTCGCAATGCGCGGGAAACGAGCTGGCGGTCGGCAGGTCGTCATAGCGCAGCCGGGCCGACCGGCCGCGTCCGGTGCAGATCAGGTCGCCCGGCTGCGGCGCGTAGTTCTCCGGTCGCTCGGCGGTGACGATCCAGCCCGAGGTCTGCCCGTCGGCCATCTGCTTGGCGATGTTGATATAGGTCGCGTGGTTCATCGAATACGGGAAATGCGGGCCGGCGCCGGCGATGCGCATGACATAGGAGACGAACGCGGCCGACCAGGCGTACCGGCCGTCCTCGCTGGCCGGAAACACCAGGCCGAACTCGTCATGCTTGCCGGTCCAGGCGGCTTCCTTGTCGGACGGATCGAGCGCCAGCCACCAGTATTCGCCGACGCGCTGCCAGTAGCCCTCCTGTCGCTCCGGCATCTGGTCGGGGGGCGGCTGCGGGCGGGTATCGGGCGGGTCGTCGTCCACGGGGCGGTCGAACAGGCGCCATTCGCGCAGCGCGATCGCCACCACCGCCGCCCGGCTGATCGGCTCGTAGGGTTTCTTGGCGAAGTCCGGCACCTGCGTGTCGGACGGTGCGCGATAACCGCTCGCCGCGCTGGTCGCGGGCGGCGTCCGCGCGCAGGCGGCGAGCGCGGCGAGGATCAGGACGCCGGATAGCCGCGCCGCGGCGCCGATGCGCGCCGTCGGACGGGCAGGCGCGCATCGGCGCATGCAGCAGGTCCTTTTTGGAAACGGAATGGAATCAGGACACCGAAATCTCGCATGCCCGGCCGGCGCGCGCCACCGTCGCGTGCACCGCTACGACCGCGCGTCCGTCATGCGTGATCGGGAAACAACGCCGCCATCGCCGCGGGCTCCGCCGCGCAGCAGCCGCGCTCGGTGATCAGGCCGGTGACCAGCCGCGCCGGCGTGACGTCGAAGGCCGGGTTCGCCGCGGCGCTGTCGGTCGGGACGACGCGCACGCTGACGACGCTGCCGTCCGGCGCGCGGCCCGTGACCGTGGTCACCTCGGCGGCCGGCCGCTCCTCGATCGGGATGTCGGCGATGCCGTCGGCGATCCGCCAGTCGATTGTGGGCGAGGGGACCGCGACCCAGAACGGCACGCCGTTGTCGCGCGCGGCCAGTGCCTTCAGATACGTCCCGATCTTGTTCGCCGCGTCGCCCGTCCGCGTCACCCGGTCCGCGCCGACGATGACCAAGTCCACCTGGCCGTGCTGCATCAGATGGCCGCCGGCATTGTCGGCCACGACCGTATGCGGCACGCCGTGCCGGCCCAGCTCCCACGCCGTCAGCGCGGCCCCCTGGTTGCGCGGGCGGGTTTCGTCCACCCACACATGCACGGCGGTTCCCGCGTCATGCGCGGCATAGATCGGCGCCAGGGCGGTGCCATGATCGACCGTCGCCAGCCAGCCAGCATTGCAATGGGTCAGCACGTTGACCGGACGCCCTTCGGAACGCCCCCCCGACTGGCCGTGATGCCGCGCCGCGACGGCGTCGATCAGCGCGCGGCCATGCGCCCCAATGGCGCGGTTGGTGGCCACGTCCTCGTCGGCGATGCGGCCGGCCTCGTCATAGGCGGCGGCGAGGCGCCCCGCGGGCGGGGTCTCGCGCAGCCGCGCCAGCATCCGCTCCATCGCCCAGCGCAGGTTCACCGCGGTCGGCCGCGTCGCGAGCAGCATTGCCGCGTCCCGCTCCATCGCCGCGTCGGTCGCGTCCTCGGCCAGCGCGAGGCACAGCCCATAGGCGGCGGCGGCCCCGATCAGCGGCGCGCCGCGCACCTGCATGCTGCGGATCGCGTGCGCGATCTCGCGCACATGCGTCAGGCGGCGGATGTCGAGCGACCACGGCAGCTTGGTCTGGTCGATCAGCCGGATCGACCGGCCGTCCTGCTCGTCGACCCAGATCGTCCGATAGGGCGTGCCGTCGATCTTCATGGCTTCGGGCCTAGATGCGCTGATGCAGGACGCAGACGAGGGTGAACAGCCGCCGCGCGGTCTCCAGATCCATGCCGATCTTGCCGTCGAGCCGCTCGATCATCAGGTTCGCGCCCTCGTTGTGCAGGCCGCGCCGTCCCATGTCGATCGCCTGGATGCGCGCCTCGCGCCCCTCTTCGACCGCCTTCATGTGGCTGTCCACCAGCAGCTGGTAATCCTTGATCAGCGCGCGGAACGGACCCAACGCCAGCACGATCGCGCCCAGCGGGGCATCGTCCTCGGCCCGTATGTCGAACACCAACCGGCCTTCCTGGATCGACAGATGCAGGACGAACGGGCCGCCGCCGCCGGTCTCGCGCAGCCGCGGGGTCACCGGCGCGAAGCGGTTTTCGGATTCGAGATCGGCGACGGCCTGCGCCCGGTCGGCCTCGAGGATCGGCGACAGCCGCGTCAGCGCCTCGCCGGCCAGCACGACGCGGACGAGGCGTTCCCGGTGCCCGGCCTCGGCAGCGGCCGCGCCGGTGGGCGTCGGGGCGGCCGGTGCGGCGTCATCCATCCGATTCGGATTTCAGCATGCCCAGCTTCAGCATCAGCCCGACCATCGCGCCCTTGACCGGACGCAGCAGCGCGAGCGCGAGCACCGTCGTCAGCGGCAGGAAAATCGCCGACATTACCAAAAGCGATGGCGAATAGGCCTGATCCACGATGTACAGCAGCGGCACCACCAGGTGCCCGACGATCAGGATGGTCAGCCACGGCGGCGCGTCGTCGGCGCGCGCCAGGGACAGCGGGGCGCCGCAGTGATCGCAGGCCGGCACGACGGTGAGATACCCGTCGAACACATGGCCCTCGCCACAGACCGGGCAGCGGTTGCGTAGCCCCCGGCCGATCACCGTCGGCAGGGGCGGCATCGTCGCGGGGTCGGGGATCGGGCCGGCGGCCACGCCGTGTGCCGGCAACTGATCGACATGCGAGTGGACGAGGGCCATGGGCATTCTCCATCGAGCGGCCGACCGCGCCTGCCGCCGTCCCGCGGCGGACGGTTTAGCCGATCCTTTCCGCAAACGCGAACAAACCGTGCAGCGACGGGCGCCACGCCGGCATGCGCCCGTCGATACGCTGCCGTCGGCCGACCGTCCTGCGCCGGGGCCCGCCGGCCGTCCCCCGACTGTCCGCCCGACCGTCCCTGGCCGCGCCACCGGCGCACTCCTGCCGCGTCCCGCCCCGCCCGGCACGCCCGCGCCCTCCCGCTGACGCCCCTCTGGCCTGCCGGGGCATGGCTTGCTCGCCACTGGGGCGAACCTTACGAAGCCGAGGCGGATCAGCACGCGGCACAGGGTTGCAAACCCGGCGTAACGCGCCGGGACTGCTGCATCCGGCCGCCACAACGGCGCGAACGCCACGATCGGAGAGACGCATGAAGATGCACGAGGTGAGGGTTCATCCCTCAAAGGACAACCTGAAGCGCGACGACCAGCTTGCCTGGAAGATCGCCGGCGTCGCCGCCGACCGCGTCGCCGTCGAGCGCGACGTCGCCGCCATGATCATCAACCGCATCATCGACAACGCCGCCGTCGCGATCGCGGCCATCAACCGCCACCCCGTCGTCTCCGCCCGCGACATGGCGCTCGGTCACGCGCGGCGCGGCGCCGGCGCGACCGTCTTCGGCGTGCCCGCCTCGCGCCGGGTCAGCCCCGAATGGGCGGCCTGGGCGAACGGCACGGCGGTGCGCGAGCTCGATATGCACGACACCTTCCTCGCCGCCGACTACTCGCACCCCGGCGACAACATCCCGCCGATCCTGGCCGTCGCGCAGACGATGGAGCGGTCGGGCCGCGACCTGATCCGCGGCCTCGCGACCGGCTACGAGATCCAGATCGACCTCGTCCGCGCGATCTGCCTGCACGAGCACAAGATCGACCACATCGCCCATCTGTGCCCGGCACAGGCGGCCGGCATCGGCACGCTGCTCGGCCTGAAGCAGGAGGTGATCTATCAGGCGGTGCAGCAGGCGGTGCATGTGAGCTTCACCACCCGCCAGTCGCGCAAGGGCGAGATCAGCTCGTGGAAGGCCTATGCCCCCGCCCACGCCGGCAAGCTCGCGGTGGAGGCGGTGGACCGTGCGATGCGCGGGGAGGGCGCGCCGAGCCCGATCTATGAGGGCGAGGACAGCGTCATCGCCTGGATGCTCGACGGGCCGGACGCGCTGTATCGCGTGCCGCTGCCGGACAAGGGCGAGGCCAAGCGCGCCATCATGGACAGCTTCACCAAGGAGCACAGCGCCGAGTACCAGTCGCAGGCGCTGATCGACCTCGCCTTCCGCATGCGCGAGAAGATCGAGAACCTGGAGCAGATCGAGCGCGTTGTGCTGCACACCAGCCACCACACGCATTACGTGATCGGCACCGGCGCCAACGACCCGCAGAAGATGGACCCCAAGGCGAGCCGCGAGACGCTCGACCACTCCATCATGTACATCTTCGCCGTCGCCCTGCAGGACGGCACCTGGCACCACGTGGACAGCTACGCGCCGCGCCGCGCCGGCCGCGCCGACACCGTGCGGCTGTGGCACAAGATCGAGACGCGCGAGGACCCGGAGTGGACCCGCCGCTATCACGCGACCGACCCCAACGAGAAGGCGTTCGGCGCCCGGGTCGAGATCCACATGGCCGACGGCACGGTGATCGAGGACGAGATGGCCGTCGCCAACGCCCATCCGCTGGGCGCGCGGCCGTTCGGGCGCGAGGACTACATCCGCAAGTTCGAGACCCTGACCGACGGCATCATCAGCAGGCGGGAGGCCAACCGCTTCATCGAGATCGTCCAGGATCTTCCGAAGCTCGCGGCCGAGGACCTGCACCTGCTGAACGTCGCCCTGCCGGCCGGCACGCTCGAAGCCGGCAAGCCCGGCATCTTCTGAGCGCGACCGAGAGAGGGAGACCCGAGATGAACGACACACCAGCCGCCGGACCGAAGCCCAAGAAGTCGGTCGCCCTGTCCGGCGTGGAGGCCGGCAACACCGCGCTCTGCACCGTCGGGCGCACCGGCAACGACCTGCACTACCGCGGCTATGACATCCTCGACATCGCCGAGCAGTGCGAGTTCGAGGAGATCGCCCACCTGCTGATCCACGGCCGCCTGCCGACGGTGGCGGAGCTGGCGGCCTACAAGGCGAAGCTGCGCGAGCTGCGCGGCCTGCCGTCGGCCGTGACCGACGCGCTGCGCGCCATCCCGGCGGCGGCGCACCCGATGGACGTCATGCGCACCGGCGTCTCCGCCCTCGGCTGCGTGCTGCCGGAGGCGCATGACCACAACCATGCCGGCGCGCGCGACATCGCCGACCGGCTGGTCGCCTCCCTGGGTTCGATGCTGCTGTGGTGGTACCACTGGTCGCATAACGGCCGGGCGATCGACGTCCGCACGGACGACGATTCGGTCGGCGGGCATTTCCTGCACCTGCTGCACGGGCGGCGGCCGGACGCGGCGGCGGTGCGGGCCATGCACACCAGCCTGATCCTGTACGCCGAGCACGAGTTCAATGCCTCGACCTTCACGTCGCGGGTGATCGCGGGCACGGGCTCGGACATCTACTCGGCGATCACGGGGGCGATCGGCGCGCTGCGCGGGCCGAAGCACGGCGGCGCCAACGAGGTCGCCTTCGAAATCCAGAAGCGCTACCAGACCGCCGACGAGGCCGAGGCCGACATCCGCCGCCGCATGGCCGCCAAGGAAGTCGTCATCGGCTTCGGCCACCCCGTCTACACGATTGCCGACCCGCGCAACGAGGTGATCAAGCGCGTCGCCCGCACCCTGTCGGAGGCGGCCGGCAGCATGCGGATGTTCCAGATCGCCGAGCGGATCGAGCAGGTGATGGCCGACACCAAGCGGATGTTCGCCAACCTCGACTGGTACAGCGCTGTCTCCTACCACATGCTCGGCGTGCCGACGGCGATGTTCACCCCGCTGTTCGTGATCTCCCGCACCACCGGTTGGAGCGCGCACGTGATCGAGCAGCGCATGGACGGCAAGATCATCCGCCCCGCCGCCGTGTATGTCGGGCCGGAGGACGTGCCCTTCGTGCCGATCGAGCAGCGCGTCTGACGCGCGACGCCCGCGCAGGCTACCGCCACGCCGCCGCTGCAGCGATGCAGCGGCGGTTTTCTTTTGCGGGCGGCGCGTGTCGCTGCGCGCATCGGACGTGCGGATTCGCGCGACGTGGATTTTTTGTCGGAACTAGCGAGCAACGGTTGCTTTTTGTTGACACGCGCACGGCAGACGCGGAATAGCGAAAGCATCGTGCATGCACACGATTCGCGCAGAGTTGCTGTCAAGCGTCGATGCATGCGCGTGTAACAGAAGGACGGTCCATGGACCGCGGCCTTGTTCGAACCAGTAGCGACGATATGGCGGCCTCCGCCGCCTGCACCGCGCGCGCCATGCCGTCGCGCCGGATGCGGGCCGTGGTGCCGCACCGGGTCGTCGTGGCGGCGTGCGCCGGCGGCGCGCGCGTCGACGCGGTTCGCACGCCC
>NZ_BANB01000336.1 GCF_000964365.1 Acidisphaera rubrifaciens HS-AP3
GGCGGGCGAGCTCGCCCAGCGAATAGGTCACCGCAAAGCCCGTCGCTTTACATGTCGAGGTGCAGGCGATTCTCGACATCGATCATTTCCTGCTTGCGCCAGCGTACCCGGGCCATGTCAACGTGGAATCCGTCGATGAGGTTGCCCGTAATGGGCCGCGTGGCGAACGACATGGGCGACTAGCGCGCCCGCGATCTCATTCTTCGACGGCAGGCAGGCCGGGGCGGGGCAAGCGCCGCCGATCTATTGGCGCTCTACGACCGCGACCTTGCGGCCGGCGCGGCCGAACGACCACGCCAAGCGCTTGCCGCCCTGGCTACTGCCGCCGATGACACGACGTCGAACACTTCGGGCCCATGCATATCAGGCCGTTGGAGCTTCGACTTCGACGCCGCGCGTGGTTTCCATGCCTCAGGTCAACCCGCACGAGAAAGTGTGGGTGCAAAAGCAACAGCTTCTCGATCGTGTGGTAGTTCTATGAGAATCCCATGCGGACTCCGGGGCAAGTCGGCCAGGGATTCCGAAGTGATGTCGGCCACCCCTGAGGGGGTGACGTTGGTCGGCTGCTGGGCAGGTAACCGGTCTATCTGCCTCTCGTCAGGGCGAGAGAGGGACCGATGCCGGCCGAGAGAGTGTCGATGCTACGTGTCCGAGAGATCCTCCGGCTGAAGTTTGACTGCGGCGTGTCCGACCGAGCGATCGGGGCGGCGGTCGGTGTGGCGCGCGGCACGGTGCAGCTGTGCCTGACGCGAATGGCGGCGGCGGGACTAGCCTGGTCGTTGCCGGCAACGCTGAGCGACCAGGGGCTGGAAGCGCTGCTGTTCGCGCCGCAGGGCGGCTCGTGGCCCGGTGTCCGGCGCAAGACGGAGCCGGACTGGGCGGCGGTGCACCGGGACCTGCGGCGGCCCGGCGTGACGCTGCCGCTACTGTGGGAGGAATACCGAGCGATCCTGCCCGTCCGACTTGCGCGCGAGCCGGGCATC
>NZ_BANB01000335.1 GCF_000964365.1 Acidisphaera rubrifaciens HS-AP3
CCGCGCAGCGCCCCCGCCGTGAGCGCCGCCAGGACGCACCACAGGGCAGCCACCACGAACGCATCCGGCAGCGCGGCGACCGCCGCCAGCCAGGCGGCCGCCGCGAGAGCCAGCACCATCCCGCCCCCGGCGATCGCGGCGAGCAGGGCGGCGAGACGCGCCAGCGCCAGCCCCGCCACGAACTCCGGCACGAAGCGGAACAGCGCGCCCTGATAGGTAAGGTTGAGGCCGACCGGCCCCGCGCCGACGAGGACCAGCACGAGGAAGGCCGCCGCCGTCAGCGCGACCGTCGCCGCCGGCGACAGGCGCCGGACCGCGAGCCACAGCCAGGGAAAGGCGAGATAGCCCGCCCACTCCGTACTGATCGACCAGGACGGATAGTTCCACGCCCAGCGCCCGCTCAGCCCCCAGCCGTGCACCAGCAGCAGCGACCGCAGCAACTCGCCGAGCCCGAACCGACCCGCGTCGCGGATCGGAACCCCGGCAGCCCAG
Source organism: Acidisphaera rubrifaciens HS-AP3 (assembly GCF_000964365.1). Classification (GTDB taxonomy): domain Bacteria; phylum Pseudomonadota; class Alphaproteobacteria; order Acetobacterales; family Acetobacteraceae; genus Acidisphaera; species Acidisphaera rubrifaciens. The sequence goes on from NZ_BANB01000335.1 coordinate 493, forward strand.
GCGGCGCCGAGCGCCGCCGCCAGCAAGGCGAGCGTTGCCAGATGCACGGGATAGAGTCGCGCCAGCCGCCGCCCCCAGAAGCGCAGCGGCGCCCATCCCCGCCCCGCGAGCGCCGGATGGGCATAGGCGAGCACCAGACCCGACAGCATGAAAAACGCATCGACGCCGAGATAGCCGCGCCGCAGCACGCCCCACCCGCCACCGCCGAGTTGGAGGTTGACGTGATACGCATAAACCCACAAAGCTGCCGCCCCGCGCAGGCAGGTCAGGTCCGGCAGCTTCGGCCGCGGCGGGACGATCGGCGGGACGCATGAAAACTGCGCCGCATCATCGAAATACGCAATTTCACTACGATTTCTGGCCATGGACGCAAGAAAACTGCGTGACAGGCCGCCTACCATCAAGTATCAAAAGGAAAGCCCGCGCGCCGGAAGGCGCAGCGGGCCAAGTTTAGGGAGGAAACGCCAGTCACACGGCAGGTCGAGGACCAGATCCTCTTCCTGACCGTGATGATGGCGTCCGATGCCATTCCCCGTCCATCGGAAAACGATGCGTTGCAGCATGTATTTTGTGCGATGAGGCATATTTTGCCGGTTTTCTCGGCGTTCTGACGCAGTTTCGAGCAAGAGGCTGCCTAATCCTGCGGCGCCGCGAAGTAGCCGTGCCGAAAGCTGATCCAAGGGCTCTTGATCAGGGCATAGGCGCCGCCCCAGACGACCGCTGCCAGCAGAGTCGTCGCGATCACCTTCCGTCCGAGATACGGCCGCGCCGGCGCGCCGCGCCAGCCGGTCAGCGGATCGGGGAGGTCGCCGCCGCGTGCCCCGAACGGCAGGACCGCGAACAGCAGGACCCACCAGATGAGAATGTAGAGGACGGTTCCGGTGAACCAGTTCATGACCTCGCCTCCGTGCGTCAGCGTATCCGCAACAGATGCACGTCGACCAGCGGCCGCTTCTGCAGGCGCCGGCCCAGCGCCCGGCGCAACCCGGTGCGCGCGGCCTCGGTCAGCGCGGCATCGTCGCGGCGCAGCGGCGCCGGCAGGTCGGCGATGATCTCGCCGAGTTCGTCGGCGATGCGCTCGGCCTCGGGGTCCTCGGCCTCCAGCAGCCCCGGCGCGCTGACGCGCACCGTCCCGCGCAGCCGCCCCTCGGCATCGACCGCGAGGCTGGCGACCGCGACGCCGTTGAACAGCATCCGCCGGCGCGCCGCCATCACCCCGCCTTGGGCCGGCACCAGCCGGTTGGAGTCGAGCACCAGCCGCCCCACCGGCGCGCTGTCCACCACCTCCGCCCGGCCGGGCGCGAGGCTGAGGATGTCGCCGTCCTCCAGCAGGATCGGCTGCGCGCCCGTCGCCTGCGCCAGTTCGGCATGCGCCGCCAGATGCCGCCATTCGCCGTGCACCGGGACCGCATAGCGCGGCCGGATCAGGGCATAGAGGCGGCGCAGTTCGTCGCGGGCCGGATGACCGGAGACGTGGACGAGGTGGTCCGCCTCCGTCATCAGCCGCACGCCGCGACGGATCAGGTTGTCCTGCACCGTGCCGATCGCCCGCTCGTTGCCGGGGATGACCTTGCTGGAAAAGATCACCGTGTCGCCTTCGCCGAGCGCGATGTTCGGATGGGTGTCGAGGGCGATGCGCGCCAGGGCGGAGCGCGGCTCGCCCTGGCTGCCGGTGACGAGGATCAGCAGGTTATCGTCTGGGATCGTGCCGGCGGCATCTTCCGGCACGAACTCGGGCACGTCGGCGAGATAGCCGGCCTCCCGCGCCGCCGCCTCCAGGTTGCGCAGGCTGCGGCCGACCAGCGCCACGCTGCGCCCGACCTCGCGCGCGGCGAGCGCGATGCTCTGCACCCGCGCGACGTTGCTGGCGAAACACGTGACGGCGACGCGCCCGCGCAGCCCGGCGAGCAAAGCGGGCAGCGCGCGCCGCACGTCGGCCTCGGACCCCGAATGCCCCTCGACCGTCGCGTTGGTCGAGTCGCAGACCATCGCCAGGACCCCGGCATCGCCCAACGCGGCGAGGCTCGCCTCGTCGGTCGGCGGCCCCACCTGCGGCTCCGGGTCGAGCTTCCAGTCGCCCGTGTGGAGGATGACGCCGTGCGGCGTGGTGATCACCAGCGCCTGCGCCTCCGGGATGGAATGCGCCATGCGGATGAAGCGCAGCGAGAAGGGCGGCAGGTCAAAGGCGGAACCCGGCTGCACCACGTGCACCTTGACCTGCCCGAGCAGGCCCGCCTCCTGCAGCTTGCGCCGCAGCACGGCCGCGGCGAAGGGCGTCGCATAGACCGGGCAACGAAGCTGCGGCCAGAGCCACGCGACGGCGCCGATATGGTCCTCGTGCGCGTGCGTGATGACGAGCCCGACCAGACGGTCGCGGCGATCCGCGATGAAGCCGGGATCGGGCAGCAGCACGTCCGCCTCCGGCTGGTCGGCACCGCTGAAGCCGATGCCGCAATCGACCGCGAGCCATCGTCCGCCACTGCGGTAAAGGTTGAGATTCATGCCGATCTCGCCCGTCCCGCCCAGGGGCAGGAAGGCCAGATCACCGGTGGAAGCATCCATAGAGCGTAAGGCTTTCTGTAATGTCAGTCGCTGTCGAGGAGGCGCGTGCGTTCACGGCTCAAGGTGGGGGCGGGGTTGCGCTCGGCCAACAGCCGCAGCCCGTCCAGCGTCAGGTCGGGGTCGATCTGTTCGATCACACCCGTCCCCTCGGCGAACAAAGGCGCCAGACCGCCGGTCGCGATCACCCGCAGGGTCCGGCCATACTCCCCGCTGATGCGCTGGACCAGCCCCTCGATCAGCCCGACATAGCCCCAGAAGATGCCGGACTGCATCGCCGGCACCGTCGCCCGCCCGATCACGGAGTGCGGCCGCCCGATGCCGATCCGCGGCAGCCGGGCGGCCGCGCGATGCAGGGCCTCGATCGACAGGTTGATCCCCGGGGCGATGACACCGCCCAGATAGGCACCGTCCTCGTCCACCACGTCGAACGTCGTCGCGGTGCCGAAATCGACCACCACCAGCGGTCCGCCATAGCGCCAGTTCGCCGCCAGCGCGTTCAGCAGCCGGTCCGCCCCGACCTCGGTCGGCTGATCGACCTTGATCTCGAAGCCCCAGTGCAGATGGGCGCGCGCCACCAGCGGCTCGGACGCGAACCAGTCGCGGCACAGCCGCCGCAGGTGATAGAGCGCCGCCGGCACCACCGTGCCGATCACCGCCCCGGTGATGCCCGCCCGGTCGATGCCGCTGTACTGCAGCAAGGCCAGGAGCCACACCGCGTATTCGTCCGACGTGCGCTGCGGATCGGTCGCGATGCGCCAGGTGCCGCGCCAGACATGCCCGTCGTGCACGGCGAACACCACGTTGGTGTTGCCGGCATCGACGACCAGCAGCATGGCCCCGGCTCAGCCGAACAGGGCCGCCGCCGCCGCCTGTGCGGCGCCGACGATCGGGGCGGGAAAGACGAAGAAGAACGTCGTGACCACGGCACCGACCCCCAGGACGAAGGACAGCCCCACCGGCCGCCGGTCGAACGCGGGCGCCGGATCGTCGAAATACATCACCTTGATGACGCGCAGATAGTAATAGGCGCCGACCACGCTGGTCAGCACGCCGATAATCGCCAGCGTCCAATACCCGGCCCGCACCGCGGCGAGGAAGACGTAGAGCTTTCCGAAGAAACCCGAGAGCGGCGGGATGCCGGCCATGCTGAACATGAAGATCGCCAGCGCCAGCGCCATGCCGCCGTCGGTGCGCGCGAGCCCGGCCAGGTCGCTGATCTTCTCCAGCGCCCGCCCCCGCCGCCGCATGGCGATCAGGCAGGCGAAGGTGCCGGCGCTCATGAACACATACGTGACCATGTAGATCAGCACCCCGCGCAGCCCGTCCACGGTGCCCACGGTCAGGCCGATCAGCGCGTAGCCCATGTGGCCGATCGAGGAATAGGCCATCAGGCGCTTAATGCTGGTCTGCCCGATGGCGGCGAGCGAGCCCAGGATCATCGAGGCGATGGAGACGAACTCGAAGATCTGCGTCCACTGCGACGTCAGGTGGCCGAACGGCACGAACATGACGCGCAGCAGCAGCACGATGGCCGCGACCTTCGGCGCCGTTCCCAGGAAGGCGGTGACGGGCGTGGGCGCGCCCTCATAGACGTCGGGCGTCCACATGTGGAACGGCACGGCGGAAATCTTGAACGCGAGCCCGGCGATGACGAACACCATGCCGACGATCAGGCCCGCGGATGCGTGCGACGGGTCGCTCAGCAGATGCGCGAGCGCGGCGAAGTCGAACGTGCCGGAGAAGCCATAGACCAGCGAGATGCCGTACAGCAGCAGGCCCGACGCGAGCGCGCCGAGGACGAAGTATTTCAGCCCCGCCTCCGCGGACCGCAGTTCGTCGCGGGCAAAGGCGGCGAGCACATACAGGGCGAGGGATTGCAGCTCGAGCGCGAGATACAGCGACATGAAATTGTTGGCGGAGACCATCGCCAGCATGCCGACGACCGCCAGCAGCATGAGCACCGGATACTCGAACCGGGCCAGCCCCTCCTCCCGGTTGTAGTCCTGCGCGCTCACGAGCGCGAGCGCCGCGCCCGCGAGGATCAGCAGCTTCGCGAAGACGGCGAACGGGTCCACGACGTACTGGCCGTTGAACGCGAAGCCGCGCGCCTGCCCGATCACCAGCACGGCCCCGATCAGCAGCGCCCCGAGGGTGAGCATGCTGCACACGGAAAAGCTCTCGCCGCGGCGCAGCACGCCGAACAGCAGGATCGCCATCGCCAGGATCGACAGCGTGATTTCCGGCAGCGCGAGGGTCCAGTTCATCTCAGTGTCCCACCGCCGGCACGACGTTGGCGGCAAGCTGCGCGGCATGCGCCAGCGCCGCCGTGTGCTGTGCGCTCATGTGCTGCACCGTCACGTCGAAGAAGTCCGTGAAGCTCGACGGATACACGCCCATCCAGATCGTCAGCACGATCAGCGGCGCGAACACCGCCCATTCGCGCGGCGACATGTCCAGGATATTGCGCAGATCGTCGCGCGTGATACGGCCGAAGATCACCCGCCGGTACAGATAGAGCGAATAGGCCGCGCCCAGGATCATGCCGGTGGCGCCCAGCAGGGCGAGCCAGAAACTGACCTGCAGCGAGCCCACGATCACCAGGAACTCGCCCACGAAGCCGGACAGTCCCGGCAGGCCGACCGTGCCCATGGTGAACACCATGAACACCACCGCATAGCCCGGCATCCGGTCGGCAAGCCCGCCGTAGCGGGCGATCTCGCGCGTATGCATCCGGTCATAAATCACGCCGACGCAGAGAAAGAGCGCGGCTGACACGATGCCGTGCGACAGCATCTGGAACATCGCGCCGTCGATTCCCTGCACGTTGAACGTGAAGATGCCGATCGTCACGACGCCCATATGGGCGACGGACGAATAGGCGATCAGCTTCTTCATGTCCTCCTGCGCCAGGGCGACGAGGGAGGTGTAGATCACCGCGATCACCGACAACGCGAAGATGAGCGGCGCGAACATCGCCGATGCCTCCGGCAGCATCGGCACCGAGAAGCGCAGGAACCCGTAGCCGCCCATCTTCAGCAGCACGCCCGCCAGGATGACGGAGCCCGCGGTCGGCGCCTCCACGTGCGCGTCGGGCAGCCACGTATGGACCGGCCACATCGGCACCTTGACGGCGAAGGAGGCGAGGAAGGCCAGGAACAGCCATGTCTGCATCGAGGCCGGGAACTGCGTGTGCAGCAGCGTCTGGATGTCCGTCGTTCCCGCCTGATGCCACATGGCGAGCAACGCCAGCAGCATCAGCACCGAGCCGGTCAACGTGTACAGGAAGAACTTGATGCTGGCATAGACGCGCCGCGGGCCGCCCCACACCCCGATGATGAGGTACATCGGGATCAGCACGCCCTCGAAGAAGATATAGAAGACGACGAAGTCGAGCGCGCAGAACATGCCGACCATCATCGTCTCGAGCACGAGGAAGGCGATCATGAACTCGCGCACGCGGGTATGGATCGCCTCCCACGCGGACAGGATGCAGATGGGCGTCAGCAACGTGGACAGCAGGACGAACAGCACGGAAATCCCGTCCACGCCGACCTTGTAGCCGACGCCGAACTCCGGCAGCCACGACACGCTTTCGACGAACTGAAAGCCTGCCTCGCCGCGGTCGAAGCGGACGAACAGCACCAGCGAGAGGGCCAGGACGATCAGGCTGGTCCACAGCGCGGTCCAGCGCGCGTTGGACGCCACGGTCGCCTCGTCGCCGCGCACCATCATGATGATCGCGACGCCGACGAGCGGCAGGAAGGTCAGCAGCGACAGCAGGGGAAAGCCGGCGGCGTTCATGGTTTTACCGGAACAGCAGGAACACGCCGACGAGGACGACGACCCCGATCAGCATCACGAAGGCATAGGTCGCGATCGATCCGGTCTGGATGCGCACCGCGCCACGCGCACCCTCCGCCGCGAGGGCCGCCGCGCCGTTCGGCATCCCGTCGATGATGGTCGCGTCGCCAACCTGCCACAGCACACGGGCAAGGCGCATCGCCGGGCGCACGAACAGGAAGTCGTACAGCTCGTCGAAATACCATTTGTTGAGCGCGAACAGGTAGACCGGCCGCAGCCGGGTGGCGAACCAGACCGGGATGCCGGGCGCGAACATGTAGCAGACATAGGCCGTCGCGATGCCGAGCAGCCCGACCACGCTGGGCGTCAGGCTGACCCAGGTGGGCACGTGCTCCATCGCCGTCATGATGTGATTGTCCGGCCCGTTGACGATCGCGCCGCGCCAGTAGGCCGACCAGTCCGGCCCCAGCATCACGTCATGCAGCGCATAGCCCGCGACGAGCGCCCCGATCGCCAGCACCACCAGCGGCAGGGTCATGACCGGGGGGCTCTCGTGCACATGCTCCAGCGTGTGATGATCCATCCGCGGCTTGCCGTGGAAGGTCATGATCAGCAGGCGCCAGGAATAGAAAGCGGTCAGGAAGGCCGCGAGCACGCCGCAGATCCAGCCATAGGTCGCGATGAAGCCGGGCGCGGCATAGGCCGCCTCCAGGATCGCGTCCTTGGAATAATACCCGGAGAACGGAAACACGCCGGCCAGCGCGAGGCTGCCGACCCACATCACCGTGTAGGTCACCGGGATCAGGCGCCACAGGCCGCCCATCCGGCGCATGTCCTGTTCGTCGGACATGGCGTGGATCACCGAGCCGGCCGAGAGGAACAGCAGCGCCTTGAAGAAGGCATGGGTGAAAAGATGGAACACCGAGGCCTGATAGGCACCCACGCCTGCCGCGAGGAACATGTAGCCGAGCTGCGAACAGGTCGAATAGGCGATCACCCGCTTGATGTCGGTCTGCGCGCATCCGATCGTCGCCGCGAACAGCGCGGTCGTGCCGCCGATGAAGGTGACGAAGGCCAGCGCGGTCGGCGCGTATGCCATCACCGGCGACATGCGCGCCATCAGGAACACGCCGGCCGTCACCATCGTCGCGGCATGGATCAGCGCCGAGACCGGCGTTGGTCCCTCCATCGCGTCGGGCAGCCAGACATGCAGGCCGATCTGCGCCGACTTGCCCATGGCGCCGATGAACAGCAGGAAGCCGATCACCTCCAGCACCGGGAAGGTCGTGCCGAACAGGTGATAGACGTCGCCGGCATGACGCGCGACGGAGCCGAAGATCACCGGGAACTCGATCGAGCCGAAGGTGAGGAAGACCAGCGCCACGCCCACCGCGAAGAACAGGTCGGCGATGCGGTTGACGATGAACGCCTTGATCGCCGCCCGGCACGCGCTCGGCCGGTCGTACCAGTAGCCGATGAGCAGGTAGCTCATCAGCCCGACGCCTTCCCAGCCGAAGAACAGCTGCAGCAGGTTGTCCGCCGTCACCAGCATCAGCATCGCGAAGGTGAAGGCCGACAGATAGGAGAAGAAGCGGTAGCGCGTCCCCTCCGGCTCGTGGCCCATGTAGCCGATGCTGTAGATGTGGATCAGGGTGGACACGAAGGTCACCATCCCGACCATCGTGGTCGACAACGGATCGCTCCGCAGCGCCCAGCTGACATGGAATGACCCGGCCTGCACCCACGCGCCGAGATCGAGCGTCTCGGTGGGCGCATTGCCGAAACCGACCGCGAAGAAGGCGGTCACCCCGCAGGCGGCGGCGACCAGCATGCACAGGATCGACACGGCCTGCGCGGCGCGATCGCCGATCGCGCGTCCGAACAGGCCGGAGACGAGCGCACCGATCAGCGGCGCGAAGATGGCGACGGCGTAGAACACCGGGTCAGCCCTTCATCAGGTTCACGTCCTCGACCTGGATCGAGCCGCGGTTGCGGAAGTAGATGACGACGATCGCCAGCCCGATCGCCGCCTCGGCCGCGGCGACGGTCAGCACGAACAGCGCGAACACCTGCCCGACCAGATCGCCGAGACTGGCGGAAAAGGCGACGAGGTTGAGATTGACCGCCAGCAGGATCAGCTCGACCGACATCAGGATGATGATGACGTTCTTGCGGTTGAGGAAAATGCCGAACACGCCCAGCACCAGCAGGATGGCGCTGACCGCCAGGTAATGCGTCAGACCGACCGCCATCGTCAGTGCCCTCCGCCGTCATGATGGCCGCCGCCATGCGCCGCGCCGGCGTCATGGGGGTCCGCATGCCCGTCCGCATGCCCATCCGCATGGGCGAGCCGCCGTGCCGGTGGCGCGGGCGGCGGCGGCACCGACACCTCCGCCATGCCGACACCGAGCGGCACCGACACCATCGCCAGCGTGTCCGCCGGGCGGCGCGCGTGCTGGCGTTCGATGCTCTGGTGCCGCGATGTCTGCCGGTCCCGCAGCGTCAGCACGATGGCGCCGATCATCGCGACGAGCAGCACCAGACCGGCTGCCTGGAACAGGAAGACGTACTGCGTGTAGATCAGGTCGCCGAGCGCCGCGGTGTTGTGCGTCGCCTCCGGCACCGGCGCGAAACGCAGGCTCATCGCGTCGGGGGCGAACTTCCAACCGCCGAGCACGAGCGCCAGCTCCACCAGCAGCACCACGCCCACCGTCGCGCCGATCGGCAGATAGCGCTGGAACCCGCCGCGCAGCTCCGCGAAGTTGACGTCCAGCATCATCACGACGAACAGGAACAGCACCGCGACGGCGCCGACATAAACGATGAGGAGAATCATCGCCAGGAACTCCGCCCCGGCAATGAGGAACAGCGCCGCGGCGTTGAAGAACGCCAGGATCAGGAACAGCACCGAGTGGACGGGGTTGCGGCTGCTGACCACCGCCGCCGCCGATACCAGCAGGATGGCGGCGAAGACATAGAAGAAGAATGCGACGATCATCGCAGGCTTACCGGTACGGTGCGTCGAGTTCGAGCCGCCGGGCGATCTCGCTCTCCCAGCGGTCGCCGTTCGCGAGAAGCTTGTCCTTATTGTACATCAGCTCCTCGCGCGTCTCGGTCGCGAACTCGAAATTGGGCCCCTCGACGATCGCATCGACCGGACACGCTTCCTCGCACAGGCCGCAATAGATGCACTTCGTCATGTCGATGTCATAGCGGGTGGTCCGCCGGGACCCGTCCTCGCGCGGTTCCGCCTCGATCGTGATGGCCTGCGCCGGGCACACCGCCTCGCACAGCTTGCAGGCGATGCAGCGTTCCTCGCCGTTCGGATAGCGCCGCAGGGCGTGCTCGCCCTTGAAGCGCGGGCTGAGGACGTTCTTTTCGTACGGATAGTTGATGGTGGCCTTAGGCCGGAAGAAGAAGCGCATCGTCGTGGCCATGCCGGCCAGCAGCTCGGCCAGCAGGAAGCGTCCGGCGGTGCGATCGAGAAACGCCATGGTCAGAACCCCCGTGCCCGCATCACGCGTGCGGCAGCCAGCCGAACAGCTCGAGCGCACCCGCCGTCAGGACCAGCCAGATCAGCGACAGCGGCAGGAAGACCTTCCACCCCAGCCGCATCAGCTGGTCGTAGCGGTAACGCGGAAACGTCGCCCGCACCCAGAAGAAGCAGAACAGCAGCACCGAGACCTTCAGGATGAACCAGAGCGGCCCCAGATGCGTGAACGGCGCGAAGGGGATCGGGCTGAGCCATCCGCCGAGGAACAGGATCGTCGTCATCGCCGAGATCAGGATCATGTTCGTGTATTCGCCCAGGAAGAACAGGGCGAAGGCCATGGCGCTGTATTCCACCATGAAGCCGGCCACGATCTCGCTCTCGCCCTCGGCGAGGTCGAACGGCGCGCGGTTTGTCTCGGCCAGACCCGAGATGAAGAACACGATGAACATCGGGAACAGCGGGATGCAGAACCACACATGCCGCTGCGCCAGCACGACGTCGGTCAGGTTCAGGCTGCCGACGCACAGCAGCACCGTCACGATCACGAAGCCGATCGACACCTCGTAGGACACCATCTGCGCCGCCGAGCGGAGCGCGCCGAGAAAGGCGTATTTCGAGTTGCTCGCCCATCCGGCGATGATGATCCCGTAGACGCCGAGCGAGCTGATCGCGAAGAGATAGAGCACGCCCACGTTGATGTTCGCGATCGCCCATCCCTCGTTCACCGGGATCACCGCCCAGGCGATCACCGCGAGGCCGAAGGTGAGCATCGGCGCGAGGAAGAACAGGAACCGGTTGGCCCCGGACGGGATCACCGTTTCCTTCGTCAGCATCTTCAGCGCGTCGGCAAAGGGCTGCCACAGGCCGAACGGCCCGACCACGTTCGGTCCGCGGCGCAGCTGCATCGCCGCCAGGACCTTGCGCTCGGCATAGGTCAGATAGGCCATCATCAGCAGCACCGGCACGACGATCGCCAGTGCCTCCGCGACCGTGAGAATGACGGTGCCGACCGGCGTTGCTAGGAAGCCGCTCATTCGGCCGCCACCGGCAGCGCGGACTGGGCATAGGTCGCGGTGCATTCCGCCATGGTCGGGCTCGCGCGGCTGATCGGGTCGGTCTGATAGTAGTTCGCGACCGTGCTGGCAAACGCGGCGCCGCTCATCGCCGCCGGGTCGCCGGCCGGCCCGGTCGTATCGGCGCAACCGGTGTGCGCGACATGCCCGACCCGTCCGAACGAGGGCACGTCCGCTTCCATGTGCGCCCGCAAAGCATCCAGGCTGTCGAACGGCAGCACGTGGCCGAGCACGGCGCTCGCCGCCCGCAGGATCGTCCAGTCCTCCCGCGCCTCGCCCGGCGGGGCGACCGCCGGATAGCCCCGCTGCACCCGCCCCTCGGTGTTGACATAGGTGCCGTGCTTCTCGGTGTAGGCGGCACCCGGCAGGATCACGTCCGCGCGCGCGGCACCGGCATCGCCATGATGTCCCTGATAGACGACGAAGGTGTCGGCGCCGATGCGCGACATGTCGAACTCGTCCGCGCCCAGCAGCCACAGCACGTCGACGCCGCCGCCCATCATCTGCGCCAGCGTCTTCCCGCCGGGACCGGGCACGAAGCCGAGATCGAGCGCACCGACCCGTGCCGCCGCCGTGTGCAGCACGTTGAACCCGTGCCAATCCGGCGTCAGCGCCCCGCCGCGCTCGGCGAGCCG
>NZ_BANB01000334.1 GCF_000964365.1 Acidisphaera rubrifaciens HS-AP3
GTGGTGAGCAGCAGCAGGCCGATATCGGGCACGCCGAACAGCGTCTGCCCCGCCGCCACGTCGCGCATCGTCCCGCCGTCGCGCGCCGTGCCGGCGAGGAAGGAGCGGTTGGCGTCGCGCACCTTCGCCGCGAGTTGCTGCAGCGTGAGGCCGTAGAGCATCAGCTTCTCCGGGTCGGGCTCGACGCGGATCTGATCCGGGTCCCCGCCCACGATGTAGCTGAGCCCGACATCGGGCACCTTGATCAGCTCGCCCTGCAGTTTCTGCGTCAGCCGGTCGAGATCGGCCGGCGTCCAGTGGGCGGCGGCCCGCGCGGTGGGGGAGACCGTCAGCGTGACGATCGCCACGTCGTTGATGCCGCGCCCGACCACCAGCGGCGGCTGAATGCCGAGCGGGATGCGGTCGAGATTGGCGCGGATCTTGTCGTTGACGCGCAGCACGGCATCGTCCTCGGCGGTGCCGACGACGAAGCGCGCGGTGACCATCACCTGGTCGTCCTGCGTCTGGCTGTAGATATGCTCGACGCCGGGGATCGCCTTGAGGATCGTCTCCAGCGGCTTGGTGACAAGCTCCGCCGCGTCCGGCGCCTTCAGCCCGTTGGCCGTCACCATGATATCGACCATGGGGACATGGATCTGCGGGTCCTCCTCGCGCGGGATGGTCAGCAGCGCGACGAGGCCGACCGCGAGGGCCGCCAGCAGGAACAGCGGCGTCAGCGGCGAGCGGATGGCCGCGCGGGTCAGGCGGCCGGAAATGCCGAGTTTCATGGGTGTTCGAGAACCTCGCCCGGCGTAAGGCCGGACAGGATTTCCAGCCCGTCCGGCATCGCCGGGGTCGGATGCACGCGGCCGCGCTGCACTTGGATGTCGATGGCGTGCCCGTCCGATGCGCGCAGCCGCACGAAATCGAGGCCGAAGCGGGTGAGCACGTAGCTCGACGGGATCACATAGGTCTGCCGCGTGCCGGCCGAGACCCAGACGCGGATGCGCTCGCCCACGAAATAATCACCGACGCCGGTCGCGGTCGCGTCCACGCGCACGCGCCCGTCCTGGATCAGCGGATAAATCAGGGTGATGCGCCCGAAGGCCGGGCCCGCCGCCTCGCCCCCGATGTCCTGCCGGTCGAAGCGGACGGTGTCGCCGAGGCGCATGAACTGCGCATGCCGCTCCGGCACGCTGAGGCGCAGCACGTAGTCCTGTTCCGCGACGGTCGCGACCGAGTCGCCGGGCAGCACCACCGATCCGTCGATGACCGGCACCTCCAGCACGCGCCCGGCGCTGGGTGCGAGCACCTCGCCCTCGTTGATCTGCTGCGCGGTGACGGCGCGTTCGGCGATGCGGGCGGCGAGCAGGCTGGTGGCGACGCGGGACGCCGTCTCCGCCTTGTCCAGCGTCTCGCGCGAGACGGCGCCGGATTTCGCCAGCGCCTGCGCCCGTCCGAGATCGAGTTGCGCCTGCGCCAGCTGCGACTTCAGCCCAGCGATCTGCGCGTCGAGCGACTGGATCTGCAACTGCAGCTTCGGGTCGCTGACCACGGCGATCACCTGCCCCTGCGTCACGCGGTCGCCCTGCCGCACGCGCAATTGGCCGACGGTGCCGCCGATACGGGCGCGGGCGGGCACCACGTTGCGACTTTCGACGGTCGCGAAGACCGCCTTTTCGTCGGTGACGGTGCTGCGTTGCGCGACGATGGTCGGCACGGCGGCGAAAGCCGGCGCGCCGGCCCCCAGGATACCGGGGGCCAGGATACCGGGGGCCAGGATAACGGCGGCCAGGATAAACGACTGCGCCAGCGCGGCGCGTGCGGGAGACGTGATGCTCATGGGTCCATCGCCGGAAAGTCGATGCAAATTACGCGGATCGCGGCGGGGACTTGTTGACGTGGGTCAAGGTGCGGGACGGCGCGCGGCCGTCATATCGCCGCGTCGGACGCGCAGCCGCGCGTCCTGCCCGCGGAGGGGGTCGTCATGGCCGAGGTGGTCGTCCTGGGAGCCGGGCTCGGCGGCACGCTCGCCACCTACGAGCTGGCGCCGCAACTGCGCAAGGGGGATCGGCTGACGCTGATCGCTGAGGATGCGCGGTTTCAGTTCACGCCGTCGAACCCCTGGGTCGCCGTGGGCTGGCGCAAGCCCGATGACATCGCGGTCGATCTCTCGCGCACGCTCGCGCGCAAGCATGTGCGCTTCATCACCGAGGGCGCGCGGCGCGTCGTCCCCGCGGAGAACCGCGTCGAACTGTCCGGCGGCGGCAGCGTCGCCTACGACTACCTGGTGATCGCGACGGGCCCCGATCTCGCCTTCGACGAGATCCCGGGCTTCGGCCCGGCGGCGCACACCCAATCCGTCTGCCAGACCGGCCACGCCGCGCAGGCGCATGCGGCGCTGGAGCGGCTGTGCCGGGCGCCCGGGCCGGTCATCATCGGCGCCGTGCAGGGCGCGTCCTGCTTCGGTCCGGCCTACGAGTTCGCCTATATCCTCGACACCGAGCTGCGCAAGCGGCGGCTGCGTGACCGCGTGCCGATGACGTTCGTGACGTCCGAGCCGTATATCGGCCATCTCGGCCTCGACGGCGTCGGCGATACCAAGTCGCTGATGGAGAGCGAGTTCCGCCAGCGGCATATCAAGTGGATCACCAACGCGCGCGTGGCGTCCGTGCAGGCCGACGCGATGACCGTCGAGACGGTGGGCGACGACGGCACGGTGAGCGCGACGCAGGCGCTTCCGTTCCGCTTCGCGATGCTGCTGCCGGCCTTCCGCGGCGTGGCGGCGGTGCGCGGCATCGACGGGCTGGTCAACCCGCGCGGCTTCGTGATCGTCGATGCCCATCAGCGCAATCCGACGTTCCCCAACGTCTTCGCCGTGGGCGTGTGCGTCGCCATCCCGCCGGTCGGGGCGACGCCGGTGCCGGTCGGCGTGCCGAAGACGGGGTTCATGATCGAATCGATGGTGACCGCCACGGCGCGCAACATCGGCGCGCTGCTGCGCGGCGAGACGGCGGCGGCGCGGGCGACGTGGAACGCGATCTGCCTCGCCGATTTCGGCGACGGCGGCGTGGCCTTCGTCGCACAGCCGCAGATCCCGCCACGCAACGTCAACTGGGCGTCCAAGGGCGCCTGGGTGCACGTGGCGAAGGTCGGGTTCGAGAAATACTTCCTGTGGAAAATCCGCTCCGGCGAGAGCGAGCCGTTCTACGAGCGGTTCCTGCTGGGCCAGCTCGATATCCCGAAGCTCCGCCCGCCGGTGCCGGAGCCGACGGGCACGGAGGCGCGTCATGGCTGATCCGACGCATATCGTCTGTCCGCATTGCGGCGCGATCAACCGCGTGCCGGCCGGTCGTTCGGCGTCCGCGGCGACATGCGGCAGCTGTCACCGGCGTCTGTTCGAGGGACGCCCGGTCGAGGTCGATGCCGCCGGCTTCGATCGCCACGTCAATGCCGGCGACCTGCCGGTGCTGGTCGACATATGGGCCCCGTGGTGCGGACCGTGCCGCGCCATGGCGCCGATGTTCGAGCGCGCGGCGGCGACGCTCGAGCCGGACATGCGCCTGCTGAAGCTGAATGCCGACACGGCGCCGGAGATCACCGGCAGGCTCGGGGTTCGCGGCATCCCGGCGCTGTTCCTCATGCGCCGGGGCCGCGTGCTGGCGCAGACGGCCGGGGCGTCCGATGCCGCGACGATCATCCGCTGGGCCCGCGAACACCTCGCCGCCGCCGCCTAGCAAGTAGCAAAGGGAGATATCGACCGATGACCATCGATAGCGCCGTCCTCGCGACCGCCGGGACCATGACGCTGCTCAGCATCGTGCTGGTGCTGCTGTTCGGGCCGTGGTGGCTGCTGCTCACCGGCTTCGTGGGGCTGAACCTGCTGCAGGCGAGCATGACCGGATTCTGTCCGGCGGCCCGGGTGTTCAAGTCGTTCGGCGT
>NZ_BANB01000333.1 GCF_000964365.1 Acidisphaera rubrifaciens HS-AP3
CGCGCCGGCACGCCCACCCACGCGACCGCGCTCGACCTGCAGGCGGCCCTCGCGATCGAGCTACTGATCATGGCGCCCATCCGGATGGCCAACCTCAGCGGGCTGCGCTGCGGCGTGCACCTCTTGCGCGGCCGCGACGGCGGCGTGACGCTCGCGCTCGCCGGGCACGAGGTAAAGAACCGGATGCCGTTCGAGGTGCGGCTGCCCGACGACACGGCACGGCTGCTCGACCTCTACGAGGCGCATTACCGGCCGCTGCTCAACGCCGCCGGCGGCGACTGGCTGTTCCCCGGGCGGCGGCCCGACGCGCCGAAATCCTCCGAAGGCTTCCGCCAGCAGATCCAGAGATGCCTGCGCGTCCGCTGCGGACTCGCCTTCCATCCGCATCTGTTCCGGCACGCGGCCGCGAAGCTCATCCTGGAGGATAATCCGGGTGCGCACGGTCAGGTGCAGCGCGTGCTCGGTCACAAGACGATGGCGACGACGCTCGCGTACTATACCGGCATGGAGGCCCAGGCGGCGGTCGCCCATTACGACATGCAGGTGGTCCGGCTGCGCGCGGACGGCGCCTTGCCGCCACCCGCGCCGGACCGGCGCCGGGGGAGCCGCTGATGGACCTCCGTGATGCGGGCGATGCGTCCTCGAATACCGGACGGCGTGTGGCGCTGCGGCCGTCGGAGTGGCCGCCCCTGGATCAGGACGCCTGGGCGCGCGCGACCCGTCGCGGCGGCTTCCTCGACGAAGACGGCGACGCCGCCGCCTGGCGCCCCGCCTCGCGGCGCTCCGCGATCGGCGCCTGGGGCCGCTATCTCGCCTACCTGCGCCAGCACGGGCTGCTCGATCCCGACCAGGGACCGGCCGCGCGCGTGCGACCCGAGTTCGTCGGCGCCTATGTCCGTCACCTGCAGGCGCGATGCGGTTCCACCACCGTCGCCAGCTACCTTGGCGTGCTGGAAATGATGATCCGGGCGCTGGCGCCGGGCGAGGACTGGACCTGGTTGCGCCGGCTCCAGGCCCGGCTGCAGCGGAATGCGGTGCCGAGCCGCGACAAGCGCCGACGCGTCGTGCCCGCCGACGACCTGCTGCGCCTGGGGATGGAGCTGATGGAGGCTGCCGAGGCGATGGCGGCGGACGCACCGCTGAAGGCAGCCCTCGGCTATCGGGACGGCCTCATGATCGCGCTGCTGGCGATGCGACCGTTGCGGCAGCGCAACTTCCTCGGTATGGAGATCGGGCGGCACCTGCTGCCCTGCGGCGACGGCTTCCGGCTGCGGTTCGACGCCGACGAGACCAAGACCGGTCAGCCGCTCGACGTCTCCGTCCCCGTGGGTCTGGTGGCGGCGCTACGGCGCTACCTCGATCACCACCGCCCGTTCCTGCTGCACCTGCGCACGACGCGCGGACGCTCGCGACAGAGCCGGTCCCCGCCGTCGGGCGCGGCCGTGTGGCTAACCCAGTACGGCGCGCCCTGCGGCCCGTCCGCGCAGCGCGCGGCACTGGAGAAGCACACCGTCGCCCGCTACGGCCACCTCGTGAACGCGCATCTCTTCCGCGACTGCGCCGCGACGACCGTGGCACATCGCGATCCC
>NZ_BANB01000332.1 GCF_000964365.1 Acidisphaera rubrifaciens HS-AP3
TCGCCCATCATTGAGCCTTTCTCAAACGGACTCTAAGAAGGGGGAGGCACGGAACGCGGCTTAGGGAGCGACAGGAGCCGTGAGCCGGCGAGCCGGCATGGGGAATACGCGGACCCTCCGAGACAAAAATGCCCCCCGCCTTATTATTGAAAGTCAGGTTGGTCGGTAGGCGCGGAGGGAACTCAGAACAACTGGCGGTAAGGAAACGGGGGCCCACAATCCCGTCGATCTGAAAGCCACAGCCATCCGCGTTGCTAACACTGTTCGGAGAACCACAAAGTGCCCATCACGAGAGTCGAATTTCCGGAGAGCGCTCTGATTGCAAAGTTCGCAACCGAAACTGTACAGACAAAATATCCAGATATAAGGGGGCCCTACAACATTCCGTCTTGGACGGTCCCCATATTGGAAGAAATTTATAGGCGTCCAAATATAAATGGAAGAGAAGTTTCTGTATTTTTACTTAAAGGCGTTTATTTGTCGCGAGAGTCGTTGATATTCAATAGTGCTGGCCAACTATATAGTTGGTCGGCTCGACAGAATTCTGAAGAGGATGTGATTTTAGGGCACAGAAGTATCCAAGATGCTGTTTATTACGATACAATTGAGCGATGTGACCAGCGGCTGGTGATGTGCAAGCGGCGCTCGCCGTTTGTGTTCGGTCATTGGATGGTCGACATGTTACCTTTAGCGTATGTTGCTGGACAATTGCTTAACACTGGACCGGATCGCCGTTTTCTTCTTCATAGAACAATGGGTCCGATGGACGCGATTATGATTGACACTCTCGCCCGTTTAGGAATTTCAGAATACGATATACGTTGGTCTGACAACAGTCCACTCTGGTGCCGAGAGTTAATCGTCGTATCAGGCATCTCTGAACATGGTGAATATCTAACATCAACCGTCAGGGATTGCCATGATGCGGTGGCTGAGGGCTGCGCTGGTGCCGGCCACGAACGGCTCTTCGTCCGCCGAGGTGGACAGAGTAGAAATCTTATAAATGAGCCTGATCTAGCAAACCTAGCAGAAACAAAGGGTTTCTATATTTTTGATCCAAACGGCTGTGATATAACTACCCAAATATCAGTTTTTAAAGATGCAAAAATTATCGTTGGAGCGATGGGATCTTCCCTAACGAATTTGATCTATTCAATTAAATGTTCCTGCGTGACGGTATTGTCTCCAGAGAGTATGCCAGATGTGTTTCTTTGGTTTTTGTGTCAACTGAGGGGCATTAACTATATTGATATGAGATGCCCTCACGTTGGACTGGAGCCACAACCACCGCTGCCGATTTGGATGCGTGATTTCTATCTAGATCCGAGTGTATTTAATAAAATTCTGACGGAAGTAATCGGCATGCTTTAGAGGGTGATAGAGTTCGTTTGAGAATGGTTGTGGCGGCGTCGG
>NZ_BANB01000331.1 GCF_000964365.1 Acidisphaera rubrifaciens HS-AP3
GGCGGGACGGCGGCGCCGCGCGGCAGCTTCCGGACCAGTAGCGCGCGGATGGCGATCGCATCCGGCTGGTCGGCATAGCTGGCGAGCCAGGCGCGCAGCTCGTCGGCGCCGGTGCGGTAGCCCGGCATCAGATAGCGGTTGCCCAGGATGGTGCCGAGCAGAAGCTTGTCGCCGAGACGCCCGGTCTCCGGCGCCGCCAGGGCGAACTCGTGACGGGCCTGCATCGTGAAGATGCGCCGGATACGCGCGGCATCCGCCGGCGACAACGGTTGCGGCAGGCTGACGCGCCCGCCATCCGTCGGTCCGATCCGCGGCACTGCCATCGCTGTTTCGTCGCCACCCCCGCCGGTGGTCTGTCCGCGTGCCGGAATCGGCAGTGCCGAGGTGGCTGCCCCGGCGAGGATCGCGGCCCCTGCGATGAACGCTCGGAACGAGCGTCTCGGGGCGGCGGGTAGGCGGGAGAACGTTCGACCGATCCCTCGCATGAAGGCGGCGCTACACGGCGGGACCGCCCTTGGCAACCCGAAGCGGCCGGCACGAATCTCATTATTGACGCAAACTGCCGTGTTTGCGGGGTTTGGCGCGCGTTGTTCGCGTCAATTTTTCGGGAGATCGGCGGAAAGATGGCGGTGCAGACGGCGCAGCGCGGCCCACGCCTCCTGCCGGCGGGCCGGCGTGTCGCGAACGGCGGCGAGCGACGGAAAAAAGAGCGCCGTCAGCGGCGAAGCGCCCTCCGTCAGCGTCAGCGTGGCGGTGCCGCCGCGACGGGCGCCCGATCCGGGCAGGAAACAGCGGGCCGCCAGCGTCCCGGTCAATACCAACGTATGCACGCTCTCCAGCTCCAGCAGGCGCCGCACGAAAGGTATGCATTGAGCGCATTCCTGGAGGGTCGGCATGCGTCCGCCGGGTGGC
>NZ_BANB01000330.1 GCF_000964365.1 Acidisphaera rubrifaciens HS-AP3
CACTGTAAGCGCGGTAATCGCCGTCGCGGCATAAGCGCCGAGCGCCGTGATCGTCTTGATGTCGGCCTGGATGCCCGCCCCGCCGCCGCTGTCGGAGCCGGCGATGACCAGTACCCGCCCCCGCATCGCCCGTGCTCAGCCGGCGGCGGACACGGGCGCCGGCGATGCGGTCGTGGCCGTGGCCAGCGCGGCGCAGACGGCATCCACGGTGCGCAGCACCAGCGTCTCGTCCGGCGCCTCGGCCATCACGCGCACCACCGGCTCGGTGCCGCTCGGGCGGATCAGCAGCCGGCC
>NZ_BANB01000329.1 GCF_000964365.1 Acidisphaera rubrifaciens HS-AP3
CCCGGCGGCGATGCCGACGCGCCCTCCGTCGCCGCCGTCCTCGCCCGCATCACGGAGGCGCTGCCGTGCTGACCCTGATCGAAGGCGGCCATGTCGTCGATCCCGCGCACGGGCGCGACGGCGCGGGCGACGTGTGGATACGCGCCGGCCGGGTGATCGACGCGCCCGGCCCGGGCGAGGCGCCGGACGCGACGCACGACGCGCGCGGCTGCATCGTCATGGCCGGCGCGATCGACATCCACTCCCACATCGCCGGCGCCAACGTGAACACCGCGCGCCTGCTGCTCGCCGATCAGCGGCCGGGGCACGCGGACATGGTGCCGATCACCGACGAGATCGGCCGCCTCTATGCCGCGATGGGCTACAGCCTCGTCGTGGAGCCCGCGATCGCGCCGCACACCGCGTTGCAGGCGCAGCTCGAAATCGCGGCGATCCCCTATATCGACACCGCGACGCTGACGGTCATCGGCAACGAGCCGTACCTGTTCGACCTGCTGCGCGCGGGCGAGGGGCCGGACGCCCTCGCCGACTATATCGGCCGCGTGCTGGCCGCCAGCCGCGGCCTCGGCGTGAAGGTGATCAATCCCGGCGGCGCTGCGGCGTTCCGCGCCAATGCCCGCCGCTTCGACCTCGACGACGAGGTGCCCGGCACCGGCATCACCTCGCGCGCCATCACGCAGGCGGTGCAGCAGGCGGTCACCTATCTCGGCGTGCCGCACCCGACGCATCTGCACACCAACAATCTCGGCCTGCCCGGCAACGTCGAGACCGCGATCGCCACGATCGGGGCGTCGGAAGGTCGGCCGCTGCACCTCGCGCACCTGCAATTCTACGCCTATGGCGCCGAGGGACCGCGCGGATTTTCCTCCGCCGCCCCGCGCCTCGCGGAGCTGCTCGCCCGCCATCCCAACGTCACCGCCGACGTGGGACAGGTGATGTTCGGCCAGACCGTCACCGTCTCGTCGGACGTGCTGCGCCAGTTCGGCGCGCGCGGCCAGGCGAGCCCGCGCAAATGGGTGATCAACGACGGCGAGGGCAACGGCGGCGGCATCGTCCCGTACCGCTACCGGCGCAGCAACTTCTTCAACGCGATCCAGTGGGCGGCGGGGCTGGAGCTGTTCCTCCTGTCGCCCGATCCGTCGCGCGTGTTCTTCACGACGGATCATCCGAACGGCGCGCCGTTCACCGCCTATCCCGACCTGTTCGCCCTGCTGATGAGCCGCGATCTCCGCCACGCCTGGATGGAGACCTTGCCGCAGGAGGCGATCGGCATGACCACGCTGGCGTCGATCGCGCGCGAATACACCTGGACGGAGATCGCGACGATGACGCGCGCCGCCCCCGCGCGCCTGCTCGGCCTCCCCGATCGCGGCCATCTGGGCG
>NZ_BANB01000328.1 GCF_000964365.1 Acidisphaera rubrifaciens HS-AP3
GGCTTCCTCGGGCTCCCAGGGATCGTGGCGATCTAAGTCGAGCCGGACATAGCCGCGCGGACTAGCCGGGCCGCCCCAGCCCATCTCGTTCCAAGCCGTGGGATGGGCGTAATAGGCGCCGAGGACGTCGTGCAGGACATGGCTGCTCCAGAACGTCTTGGTCGGCATGCCGCGCAGCGCCGCGGCTTCGAGCGTGCCGTCCCGGATGCGCCCCAGCAGCGCGTCCTGATCGGCGGCTGTGAGGGCGGCGAAGGGCCTACCCTGCTCGCGCGCGGCGACCTCGTCCAGCGCAGCCAGGGCGCGCTTCCAGGCTTCCGGCGGATGCGGCATCCCAGCGAACCGATATCCCTTGGTTTTGCCCGCCGCGAGTTGGCGGTCGACATAGGCGGCGAGAGGCACGCGAGGCCGGCCGGCGGGCTGCGGCATCAGGCGGTCGCACAGAGCGTCCAGCGCCGCCCACTCGGTCACGTCGAGGAATACCGGCTTGTGCTCCACGGCCAGGCGAGCGTCGATGACGGCACGGGTCGCGTCGTTCCAGGACGGTGTATCGCGCTTTGCGAGCACGTCGTAGCCGGGGTAGCGGCCCGTCGTCAGCGGGCGCGACGCGTCGTCGTTGCCGGTCGTGGGATCAATCATCGGGATTGTCATGTAGCAGGCCCAAAGCCGCCAGGCCTGCCAGGGCCAGGCCGGTGAAGGAGGGAGGCGCCGGGAGCGGCGGCCCGGCTTGGAGGTTCTGCGTCCAGTTGCGCCAATCACCCATGTTGCGGGCGACGCCGATCGCGTGGAAGCCGACGCCGACCACGCCGAGTAGCGCGGTCAATCGCAGCCACCAGCGGGTGAAGGCGCGGGGGTGCTGGGCCGGCCCGATGGTGGCGGCGCCAAGAAAGGCCGCAGCCGCCGGCGGCACGGTGACCGGCAGCAGCATGGCCGGGTTGTGGAAGGCGCCGCGGAAATGCAGCAGTCCGGCTTCCGCAACCGTGCCTAGCAGCCCAACCCCGGTCAGCGCTGAGACCACCCGGCCGGCGGGTAGGCCGAGCACTTTGGGCACGGTGCCCGGGACATTGTCGCGCACGCGCTCGGCCAGGAAACCGACCATGCCGGACAGGGAAATTGCGGCCGGCGCGCCGAGCGGGGCAGCGTAGAACAGGTTCTGCCAGCAGATCCCGCCGGGACGTTTGGTGATGTTGTAAATGTGGAACGCGGTGCCCACGATCCCGGTCAGACCGGCGGCCGTATAGATCGCGTCGCGCGCCCGATGCGCGGCCGGCGCGTGGTCGCGGTGACCATGAAACGAGGCCGCGATAGCCAAGGCGGAGACGGCGAGCGGCGTGTACATCGCCTTGTTGGCGAAAGCACCGCGGTAATGCTCCATCGCGCTGTCGATCAGAACGGAGGTGGCGATGGTGCCCGCGGCCCGGTTCAATCGCCGTCCGGCGTGCACCGCGCCCCGCCGGTCGACGACCGGACTCGGCGGCAGCGCGAACAAGGCGCTGTCCACGAGTTTGGGGTAGCGCCCGCGATGGGACCTAGGCGGATGCACGCGGCGCGACAGCAGGGCGGCGCCAGCCACGGTCGCGAGGCCGAGCATGCCGAGGCTGGCAAGGATGGCGCCGGTGGGTCGCTGATTCGCCGCGGCGAGGCCGGTGCGCCTCGAGAGGGTGCTCATGCGGCGTAGCGCTCCGCGTCTTGCTGCTTGAACTCGAGGCCGGCGCCGGGCCGGCTCATGTCGGGCATGATGACGCCGTCTCGCGGCACAGGGGCACCGTCGAACAGCATGTGCTCGATGCGCACGTGGTCGTGGAACCACTCCAGATGCCGCAGCCTGGGGACGCTGCAGGCCACGTGCAGGTGCAGCGCCGGCGCGCAATGGCCGGACAAGTCTAAATGGTGGGCGTCGCACACGGCTCCGGCGGCGAGAAAGCCCGTAATCCCGAGGCAGCGTGAAGCATCCACCTGCACCACATGCACCGCTCGGCGGGCCACCATGCGGTGCACATCGTCGGTATTGAAGGAATACTCGCCGGCGGCAACGTCCACGCCGGCGGGCGCACGCTCGCGCACCTGCGCCAAACCGTCGAGGTCGTCGGAGGAGACCGGCTCCTCGAACCATGCGACCCCGCACTCGTCCTGGAACACGCCAGCCAGGCGGAGCGCCTCTTGCACCGAGTAGGCGCCGTTCGCGTCCACAAACAGAGTCGCCGCCCCGATCGCGTCCTTGCCGACCCGGACCCGGCGCGAATCGTCGCGTGGCTTAGTCCCGACCTTCATCTTCACCCAACGGCAGCCGTCGCGCTCGACCCATTCGGAGAGTTGAGCGCGGAGATGGTCATCGTCATAGGAAGTAAAGCCACCGCTGCCGTAGATCGGCACCGCCGTCCGTACCCGGCCCAACAGGGCTGCGAGCGGAACATCGAGCAGCTTTGCTTTCAAATCCCATAGCGCCGCGTCGAGCGCAGAGATCGCCAGAGCGGCGATACCAGAACGGCCCATGTTGCGCACCGCGTCCAGCATCCGCCGCTGGCAAAGCGGCACGTCGAACGCGTCCGTGCCGGCGACCGCCGCCGAGAGCGGTCCCTTGACGAGCGCGCAGGCGGTAGCTGGTCCGTAGGTGTATCCGAGCCCGGTCCTTCCCCCGGCCGCCACGGTCACCACTACCAGCGTGGTCTCGCTCCACGCGAAGGTGCCGTCCGCTTCCGGTGCGTCGGTCGGAACCGTGTAGGCGCGGGCCGACACGGTTCCGATCGGGCAGGCGCTCGCCGTCATCGGCCCGGCAGCACCGTCGACAGCAGTTCCTTGGCCGAGTTCTTCAGCACGCTGCCAAGTTCGGGCTCGTCCGGGATCATGGTCATGAAGTTCTTGGCGTCCTTCAGCGTGATGTGCGGCGGTAGCGGCGGAACGTTGGGGTCGGTGTAAAACTCCAGGATCACCGGCCGATCGGCGCCCAGCGCCTCGTCCCACGCGGCGCCGACCTTGTCGGGGTCGTTGCAGAAGATCCCCTTCAGCCCGATCAGCTCGGCGTATTTGGCGTAGGGGAAGTCCGGGATCGACTGGGTACTTTCCGTCTTGCCTTCGCCGAGTTGCACCCGCTCTTCCCACGTCACCTGGTTCAGGTCGCGGTTGTTCAGCACCATTATGATCAGATGCGGGTTCGACCACTGCTTCCAGTATTTGGAGATGGTGATCATGACGTTCATGCCGTTCATCTGCATGGCGCCGTCGCCGATGGTTCCAATCACAACCCGCTCCGGATACGCCATCTTGGCGGCGACCGCGTAGGGGGTCGCGGCGCCGAGCGAGGCGAGCGAGCCGGAGAGCGAGCCCATCATGCCGCGCCGGAACTTCAGGTCGCGCCCATACCAGTTCGCCACCGAGCCGCTGTCGGCGGTGACGATGCAGTTCTCCGGCAGCCGGGGCGACAGCTCCCAAAACACGCGCTGCGGGTTGATCGGCTCGGCCGAGTGCATGGCGCGCTCTTCCAGCACCTTCCACCAGTCCTCGACGTTGCTCTTGATGGTGTTGCGCCAGGACGTGTCGGTCTTCTGCTCCAGCAGCGGCAGCAACGCTTTCAGCGTTACCGCGCTGTCGCCCAGGAGGTTCACCTCGGTCGGATAGCGCAGGCTGAGCTTGTCGCCCTTGATGTCGATCTGCACGCCACGAGCCGTGCCGGGCTTGGGCAGGAACTCGCTGTAGGGGAACGAGGTGCCAACCATCAGCAGTGTGTCGCAGTCCTGCATCAGGTCCCAAGACGGCTTGGTGCCGAGCAGGCCGAGCCCGCCGGTGACGTAGGGCAGGTCGTCGGGCACGGCGGCTTTGCCCAGCAACGCCTTGGCGATGCCGGCGCCCAGTTTGTCGGCAACCGCGATCACCTCGTCGGTTGCGTGCAGGCAGCCGGCGCCGACGAGGATGGCGATCTTCTTGCCCTCGTTCAGCACGTTGGCGGCGGCTTGCAGCCCCTCCTGCTCAGGCAACTTGCTCTCCGCCGGAAAGCCCACGCCGGTGTGCGTCGTGCCATGAACCAGCGGCGGGTCCTCGTAGGCCATCAGCTGAAGGTCATTGGGCAGGATGATGCAGGTGACGGAGCGCTTGTTTTGGGCAATGCGCACGGCGCGGTCAACCATGTGGCGCACCTGGCTCGGCACGGTGCCGATGGCGACGTAGTCGCTGGCCACGTCCTTGAACAAGGACACTAGGTCGACTTCCTGCTGGTAGTGCGCGCCCAGCGCCGTGCGGGCTTGCTGCCCGACGATCGCGACCACCGGCTGGTTGTCCATCTTGGCGTCGTAGAGGCCGTTCAGCAGATGGATCGCCCCGGGCCCGGAGGTCGCGTAACAGAGCCCGACGCCGCCGGCGAATTTGGCGTGCGCAGAAGCCATGAACGCGGCCATTTCCTCGTGCCGCACCTGCACGTATTCCATGCCAGAACCATCGCTGCCTTGGGCTTTCTCCAGCGCCACGTCCAGGCCGCCTACGCCGTCGCCCGGGTAGCCATAGACACGGTGCAGCCCCCACTCCTGCAGGCGCTTCCACACGAACTCGCTAACATTCATCGACATGGTAACACTTTCTGTCGCCAATGGTTGAAACTGCCCGACGCCCTCTGAACCCAGCAAGGGTGGGGTCGGTTCGGGCAGTTACGAGAACGTGTCATCGGACCACGTACGGGCGGGGCAGCCCGCGCACGCCGGGCCGCAGCCGGAACAGGGCGCCAGCATGGGGCTGCTCGCGCACTTGCGCCGGGGACAGCTTGTCGGCCGCGCTCGTCACTACCATCGCGTCGAGTTCCGGGCCGACGAAGCAACACATAGTGGGCTGCCTGACAGGGAGCGGGATGCTGGTAAGCAGGGTGCCGGCTGGGTCGTAGCGGTGCAGCACGCCGGCGCCGTGGATGGCGCACCAATAGCAGCCGTGCTCGTCGATGGCCGCCCCGTCCGGCAGCGCGCCGTGGGTGTGCATGTCGAGGAATGGGCGCGCCGGGCCGAGCCGGCCGGTGGCCGCGTCGTAGTCGGCACGGTAGACGTCGCCGGCGTAGGAATGCGACCAAAAGAACTCGCTGCCATCGGCCGACCAGGCGAAGCCGTTGTGCAGGTCCGACCAGTCGTGCGTGTCGACCAGCCCGTCGGACAGGGTGAAGCGTTGCATGGCGGCCGTCGTGCCGGGCGCCGATTGGCCCGGAAGCGGATCATACATGACGCCGACCAGAAAACGGCCGGCGGCGTCGCAGATTCCCTCGTTGAAGCGGAACAGGCCGGGATCGAAGGGCGGCGGCGCGAGCAGGCTTGCCTCTCCCGTGTTGAAGGCCAGCCGGAATATGCCGGTGCGCAAGGCGACAACCGCGCCCTGGCCGCCCTGCGTCAGCGCGAAGGCGCCGATGTCGGACGGCAGGTGCCAAAGGCGGCGGCCGCCGTCCGGCCCCAGCCGATGGAGCGCCGGCTGCTTGACGTCGATCCAGTAGAGCGCGTGCTCGGCGGCCGACCAGGTCGGCGACTCGCCGATAACGGCGTGACAGTCGAGCAGCACCTCCGGCGTGGACGTGGGGGCATCCCACCAGTCGGGGCCGAGCTCCGCCATGCCGCTACGCCTCCGGCTGTTTGGCGAGCGCGACCGGGCCGGCGGCCACACTTGCGGCGGCCGCGGCCCAGAACACGGCCCGGTGCCGGTCGGTGAACATTTGCCAGCTGTGCGGGCGAGAGCGGCTGTCAAAGCGGCCATGTACGTCGTAGGAGCCCGGCACCGGCTGGAACAGATTTGCGGGCGCGTCCGCCGGCAGCTTCTCGTCGCTGAGCTGCCCCGAATAGCCCGTCTTGGCCAGATATCTGTCGGTCAGGGCCGGGGCGATCCGGTTCGCCAAGATCGCTTTCACGGTCGGAAAGCCCACCCAGACCTCCTGGCGCTTGTGCGTCGCGGCAAAGGATATGGCGCGGGCCGGCACCTCCGGCTGGAAGATCGGGGCGACCGGCTTGGCCCTACGGCCCATCTTGTTCATTCCCCAGTCGAACTGCGGCGTGTTGACGGCCGGCAGGTCCACGGTGGTCAGGTGCAGTATTTCGCAGACAGCAAGCCGCAACGCCTCGGTGTCCGGATCGGGCGGCGGGGCCTGTGCCGGCGCGGCACGGCCGGGGCGCATCGCCAGCAGAACCCGCAGCATATCCTGTACGGGGATAATCAGGTCCACCACGCCCGTGGCGATGGCGCTTCGGGGCATGCCTTCGTGCTGCGGGGCGGAGCCGTCGCTGCCCTGGGTCAACGTCAGGCCGCCCCGGGCTTTGATTGCCTTCAGGCCAAGCGACCCGTCATGGCCGGTGCCGGACAGCACGATACCGACAGCATTCTCGCCGCAGTCCTGGGCAAGGCTGTCGAAGAAGTCGTCGATCGGCGTCAGTTCGCGTGGCGCCTCGAGACGCAGCGATCGCAGGTGCAGCCGTCCCTGCCGTATGGCGGCGACGTGCCCGGGCGGCACGACGAGGATGCGGTTCGGCTCGACCAAATCCCCGTCGGCCGCTTCCGACACCGGCATGGCGGTCCAACGAGCAATGATCTCAGCGAGCATGCTCTTGCGGCTGGCCGACAGGTGCAGGACCACGACGAAGCTCAGTCCGGAATCGGACGGCGTTTTCTCGAAGAACAGCCGAAATGCCTCGATGCCGCCGACAGAGGCGCCGATCCCGACCACCTGCATGAGCGTCAGCTCCCGGTCGGCCTGGCCGGCGCAATCCGCCGCTTGGGGCGGGAAGCTCGGCCTGCATTGGCTTGTTGGCGCCGCTGTTCGTCTACCAGAAGATGCAGGCCTGCACGCACGACCTCGCTCGCATTGGCGAAGCGCCCGGAAGCAACCTGCTCGGTGATGAAGGTCTCGTTCTCAGGGGTGAGAGAGACGTTTCTCGTTTTGACGTTTAGGGCCATCACTTAATGGTCCGAGCGTGAAGCGCATTGTCAATGATTGCTAAGATCACCAACTCGCGATGCGGCCTTGCCGGCTGATCACACATTCGGAACAGGCTCGTCGGGAGTCGTCCCTAGATGCCGCGTGCGATCGCAGCGCGATTGACCTCGCGATACACGGTTGAGCGTCCCAGGCCGAGTTGGCGCGCGGCCGCGGTTGGCGACAGCCCGGCTTCAACCAGCGGTAAGGCCGCCGTGATGCGCTTCGCGTCGAGCTGCTGACGACCTGGCCGCTTTCCCTTGGCGCGAGCGGCGGCGATGCCGTTCTTGGTGCGTTCGGCAATAAGGCGGCGCTCGAAGTGCGCGATCCCGCCAAACACGTGGAAGATCAGTTCGCCGGCCGCCGAGGACGTATCGATCTCTTCCTCCAGGCTGAGCAGCGCGATGCCACGTTCCTTCAGCATCGCTACCGTGGCCAGCAGCTCACCGAGGGATCGTCCCAGCCGGTCCAGGCGCACGACGGCCAGCGTGTCACCTTTGCGAGCGTAGGCGAGCAACTCCTGTAGCCCGGGCCGATCCGGGTTCCGGCCGGAGCGCACGTCGGTGAACACCTTGATCGCGCCGGCCTGCGTCAGCCGCATCGTCTGACCCGCGACATCCTGGTCGCCGGTGGAGACGCGCGCGTAGCCCAGAATACCGGTCATCGCGTCTCCCAAACGGCCGTTCCCTGGACACCGCCGACGTCACGCCGCGCGAGCGTTCAAACCCGTCCACAGACTACGTCTCCCAATCCTCTCTCGCCCACGATCATCATGGGCCTTTGCGGGACGGAGAAACTCGACATGGCTCGACGGCAACTGCTCACCGACGAGGAGCGCACGGCGCTGCTCGGCATTCCCGCCGATCCCGACGCCTTCGCTCGGCTGTTCACCCCCTCTCGCATCGATCGGACGCTTGTTGCCGAGCGCCGCGGTGACGCCAACCGGCTCGGCTGTGCCGTGCAGCTCGCCCTGCTGCGCCACCCCGGCACGGCCCTCGCCTACCTCGACCAGCCGGTGGACGCGCTGGTGGCCTGGATGGCCTGCCACCTCGACATCCCGGCTACCGCCTTCGCCGAGTATGCCCGCCGCTCCCAGACCATGACGGACCACGCCCACCAGCTCGCCGCCACCCTGGGCCTGCGCGTGCCGACCATGGCCGATGTGCCCCCGATGATCGAGGCGGCGGCGGAGGCCGCCCGCGGCGCCGATAACGGTCGGTCGGTTGCGGCCGCCGTGATTGCCGCCCTGCGATCTGCTCACATCATCCTTGCCCGGCGCCGCCGTGATCGAGCGCGTCGCCATCGCCGGCCGGGCGCGCGCCCGCAAGCGGGCTGCCGCTGCCCTGGTCGCCGGGCTGTCTCACGACGACCTCGCCAAGCTCGATGGGCTGCTTGTCATCGACTCCTCGGTCGGATCGAACGCGAGAACCACGAGCTGCGCCAGGCCAACGAGATCCTGCGCAAG
>NZ_BANB01000327.1 GCF_000964365.1 Acidisphaera rubrifaciens HS-AP3
GCGGGCGCGCTCGCCGCCGATACGGACGTCGCGGCGACGGCGACCGCGCTGCTCGGCGCGGTGTTCGCCCTGCGCGTGCTGGCACGGCTCGATCCCGATCCGGCGCGTCTGCGGGCCGTTGCCGATCAGGCGATCGCCAGCCTGCCGAGGGCGCAGGCCGCCTGCAATCCGCGTGCGTCGCCCCGGCGGCGCGGCGGTCCCGACCCATCCCGTTCGATCGGAGGAAACCAGTCATGACACGGCTTACCGGCATCCGCGCCTGCGTGTTCGATGCGTACGGCACGATCTTCGACTTCGCCTCCGCCGCCGCGCGCTGTCCGGACATACCGGAGGACCGGCGCGCCGCGCTGACCGCGTTGTGGCGGGACAAGCAGGTGCAGTACACGTGGCTGCGGTCGTTGCAGGGACGCTATGCCGATTTCTGGCAGGTGACGGGCGAGGCGCTGGATTTCACGCTCGACACCCTCGGCCTCGCGACACCCGCGCTGCGCGACCGGCTGATGGAGCTGTATCTGACCTTGTCGGCCTTCCCGGAGGTGCCGGCGACGCTGCGCGACCTGCGGGCGGCCGGGTTCAAGACCGCGATCCTGTCCAACGGGTCGCCCGCGATGCTGGACGCGGTGGTGCGCGGCGCCGGGCTGCATGTCCTGCTCGACGCGGTGCTGTCGGTCGACGCGGTGCGGGTCTTCAAGACCGATCCGCGCGTCTATGAATACAGTCTGCGCGCGCTCGGCGTGCGGGCGGAGGAGGTGTCGTTCCAGTCGTCCAACGCCTGGGACGCCTATGCGGCCTCGGCGTTCGGCATGCGCGTGGTGTGGTGCAACCGCTATGGCCAGCGCCGCGAACGGCTGCCCGGCGCGCCGGACCATGAGGTGCGGAGCCTGGCGGAGCTGCCGGGGCTGTTGGCGGCGCCGGGGTGAGGGTTAACATCGGCGCTGGACTGCACATTGGCTGCCGACGTGTGGCGGGACGCGACCGCTTAACACACCGAGTTGACGGATTTCAGCCTTCCCGACACGTCGACATTGCACGTCCTTCTGCGGGCGAGCGTCGGCAACGATCTGCGAAGCGATAGCGAAGAAGACTATTTCGTGGAAATGGGAGCCAGCTATCCTGCGCCGTGCGGTAGCTGACGACTTTCTCGATCACAGTCCTCCCGAACCGCGAGTTTCAAAGTTCTACGAGGCAGTAACGAATGAGGAATGCCACCTTGCTCTTGCTATTTTGCTTTGCTGCCTGCGCGGGAGCGTTTCCAAAGATGTTGCCCGGACAAATTTATTCGAAGAATGGGACGATGCTGCAATTCCAGATAGAGCGGGCGTATCGCACTGGTTCTATGCAGGCTTTCAACGCGGCGACTGGAGAACAATTTAAGGGACAATATGTTGGCATCATCAGGCAACAAACTGCGGTGTCGTTCGGATCCGGATCTGCCAACACGAACTACTTCAGTCTGAATAGAGGTGGGTCTGCAAATACCTCTGTGTTTGGTAATCAGATTACGAACGTAAGTTCCAATATAGCAGAAGCTAAAGGCTTTCTGCGTGGAGACAGAGGAACTATCCTGAATTGCCAAATGACAATAGAAACCGGCCTCATGCCTCATGGCCTGGGGGTATGCACTGATAACCATAACGCCGACTATCAATTGCAATTTTAGCTATTTCGAGGTTAATGCAACAAGTTTCTTATTGTGTTCTCTGAATTTTGTATGCCCTACAACATCCGCTGCAAAATAATCTTCTGCACGTCGCTCGTGCCCTCATAGATCTGGCAAACCCGCACGTCGCGGTAGATGCGTTCCACCGGATAGTCCGCCAGATAGCCGTACCCGCCGAGGGTCTGGATGGCGGCGGTGCAGATGGCTTCGGCCGCCTCGCTGGCGAACAGTTTGGCCATGCAGGCGGCTTCCAGCGCGGGCAGCTTCGCGGCGCGCAGGCGGGCGGCGTGCAGGGTAAGCTGGCGGGCGGCCTCCAGCTTCGTCTTGCACTCCACGAGGCGGAAGCCGACGGCCTGGTGGTCGACGATCGCGCGGCCGAAGGCCTGGCGGTCGCGGGCGTAGCCGATGGCGTACTCAAGGGCGGCACGGGCCATGCCGATCGACTGCGCGGCGATGCCGATGCGCCCGCTTTCCAGGGTGGACAGCGCGATGCGGTAGCCCTCGCCCTCGGCGCCGATGCGCCACTCCTCCGGCACCTCCATGTCCTCGAACGACAGGGCGCAGGTCTCGCTCGCCTTCTGCCCGAGCTTCTCCTCGACGCGGGCGACGCGATAGCCTTGCGTGTCCTTGGGCACGACGAAGGCGCTCATGCCCTTCTTGCCGGCGGCGGGATCGGTCATCGCAAACACGATGGTGCTGCCGGTGATGCCGCCGGAGGAGATGAACTGCTTGCTGCCGTTGATCACGTAACGGTCGCCGCGCCGCACCGCGCGGGTGCGCAGCGCCGAGGCGTCGGAGCCGGCGGCGGGTTCGGTCAGCGCGAAGCTGCCGACGTGTTCGCCGGCCGCCAGCGGGCGGAGGAAGCGGTCCTTCTGCGCGTCGCTGCCGAACATGGCGAGCACGGCGCAGGACGGCGAGTTGTGCACCGACAGCAGCGTGCTGACGGACCCGTCGCCGGCGGCGATTTCCTCCAGCAGCAGGGCGTAGGTGACGGCGTCCAGCTCCGAGCCGCCCCACTCCGCCGGGGTGGTGGCGCCGAGGAAGCCGAGTTCGCCCATCTCGGCGATGATCTCCGGCTCGATCCGCCCGGCCTTTTCGCGGGCGGCGGCCTGCGGGGCGAGGCGTTCCTGCGCGAAGCGCTGCGCCATCTCCACGACCAGCGTGTCGGCGCCCGAAGTGCTGTCCAGCATGTCTCTCTCCCGTCGTGCCGCTCCCGCCTGCCTCTTCCGGCGGTCAGGCGGCGGAGGACAGTATCGGCCGATCGAGGGCGGCGAGAAGCCCCGCGCGCGTCTCCTCCGCCCGGCGGCGGGCGGCGAGCTTGACCGGGCCGAAGCCGCGCACCGTGTCGGGCCAGCCGGCGAGGGCGACGGCGGCATCGACGGTCTCCGGCCGGAGGGCTGCGCAGGCGCAGTCCATGTCGGCGGCGTAGGTGTCGATCATGGCGCGCTCCATCCGCCGGTCCTCCTGCCGCCCGAACGGGTCGAGCGGGGTGCCGCGCAGCACGCGGCCGTGGCGCAGGACACCGAACAGCGGCAAAGCGAGCCAGCCGGGCACCGCTATCTTGCGCCGCCGGCCGGTCGCCGGATCGGCGCGGGTCAGCAGGGGCGGGGCCATGTGGAAGCGCGGGCGGGCGGCGCGATCATACTCGCCGGACGCGGCGGCGGCGGCGTGCAGGCGGGCGACCTCGTACTCGTCCTTGTAGCTCATCGCCCGGAACCATCCCTCGGCGGCGGCGCGGGTGAAGCGGCCGGCGCGGCCGAGCGCGCGGGTCTCGGCCGCCGAGGCAGCGGTTACGCGGGCGCGGTAGAGGCGGGCCCAGCGCCGGCCGCCCCAGGCGCGGAGGTGTTCGGCGCGGGCGTCGATCAGCGCGTCCAGGGCCTGCGGCGGCGTCAGCACCGGATGGTCGGCAAGGATTTCGTCCGCCATCTCGGGCCGGGCGGCAAGAATCCGGCCCCAGAGAAAGGCGCGGCGGTTCATCGCCACGGCGGCGCCGTTCAGCTCGATCGCGGCCATCAGCGCCTCCTGGCTGACCGGCAGCAGACCGCGCTGCCACGCGAGGCCGATGAGCAGGGTGTTCATCGCCTGCGCGTTGCCGAACAGACGCTCGGCCAGACGCTCGCCGTGCAGCCAGACATGGGCGTTGCCGCGCGCCTGCCGTTCGATCGCGCGGCGATGCAGGGCGGCGTCGATCGGCAGGGTCGCGTCGTGCTTGAAGGCGGCGGTGGCGGCGAGGTCGAGATTGCCCACCACCGCGCCGGAGCCGCGCACGCGCCCGAGCACGTCGGGGCCGGCGGCGACGGCGAGGTCGGCGGCGATCATCACGTCCGCGCCCTCGGCCGGGATGCGCACGACGTCGAGTTCGTCGCCCCGGCCGATCTGCACATGCGAGACGACGGCGCCGTTCTTCTGCGCCATGCCGGTGAAGTCGAGGGTCGAGACGGCGGCGCCGTCCAGATGCGCCGCCTGGGCGACGATCGCCCCGGCGGTGACGATGCCGCCGCCGCCGATGCCGGCGAACAGGCCGCGCCACGGCCGGTCGGGCGGCAGCGCCG
>NZ_BANB01000326.1 GCF_000964365.1 Acidisphaera rubrifaciens HS-AP3
GTGGCACCGCCGCCGGCGCCGTGGCCCTGGCCGCCGTTGGGACGGCGGCGAAGCTGGTTGCGGCGCTGGTTGCGGCCCGGATTGCCGCCCGGCGCCCCACCGCCCGGCGCGCCGGCACCACGCGGGCCCGGCTCCGGCAGCGGGGCCGGCGTCTCGACCGGCAGGCTCGCGAGGTCGAGCGGTCCGGCATCATGCGGCAGGCTGAGGACCGGCACGCGCTGGCGTGTCAGCCGCTCGATGTCGCGCAGGAACGACCGCTCCTCCGGCGCGCAGAAGGACAGGGCGATGCCGTCGGCGCCGGCGCGCGCGGTGCGGCCGATACGGTGGACATAGCTCTCCGGCACGTTCGGCAGGTCGAAGTTGATGACATGGCTCACGCCGTCCACGTCGATCCCGCGCGCCGCGATATCGGTCGCGACCAGCACACGGCAATGCCCGCGCTTGAACGCCAGCAGCGCCCGCTCGCGCTGGCTCTGCGACTTGTTGCCGTGGATCGCGTCGGCGGCGATCCCCGCGATGCCGAGATTCTTCACCACGCGGTCGGCACCGTGCTTGGTGCGGGCGAACACCAGCGTGCGGGTGATCGCCGGATCGCGCAGCACCGTCTCCAGCGTCCCCTGCTTCGCCGCGCCGGCGACGTGGATGACGCGCTGTTCCACCCGTTCGGCGGTGGTGGCGACGGGGGCGACGGCGACGCGCACCGGATCGCTCAGGAACGCGTCACCCAGACGCGCGATCGCGTCCGGCATGGTGGCGGAGAAGAACAGCGTCTGACGCTGCGCCGGCAGCATCGCCGCGATCCGCCGCAGCGGCTCGATGAAGCCGAGGTCGAGCATCTGGTCGGCCTCGTCGAGCACCAGGATCTCGGTCTCGCGCAGGTTCACCGCGCGCCGGCCGATCAGGTCGAGCAGACGGCCCGGCGTCGCCACCAGCACGTCCACGCCGCGGGCCATCACCCGCTCCTGCTTGCCGAGCGGCACGCCGCCGAACACGACGGTGGAAGACAGGCGCATGCCGGCGCCGTAGGTGCGGAAGCTTTCCTGGATCTGGCCGGCCAGCTCGCGCGTCGGGCTCAGGATCAGGGCGCGGCAGGTATTGGGCCGCGGCGCGCGGGCGCCGGCGGCGAGGCGATGCAGGATCGGCAGGGCGAAGGCGGCGGTCTTGCCGGTGCCGGTCTGGGCGATGCCCAGGATGTCGCGACCCGTCAGCGCGGGCGGGATCGCCTGCGCCTGGATCGGGGTCGGCGTGGTGTAGCCCTCGGCGTCGAGCGCGCGCAGGAGGGGCGCGGCAAGGCCGAAGTCGGAAAAGTTCGTCAAAGGATCAGTTGCCTTTCAGGCAGACGTGAAGGCGGCTGCCCCACGGCGCGCGCACGGGGGCGCAGGCCTTGGGAGCCGACTGAAAGGACGCCCCGCGAGACAGGGATGCCGGGAGGATGAACGCTTGAAGACGGGGGCAGAGCCGGAAAGGCCCATCGCGCAGCCCCGATCACGCGCCACTCCGGCGCGACCGTTCGCGGCGGGATATGCCCCGCCCGCTCCCCGCTGTCAATGGTGCAGTGCGGAATAACCCGCCGGCCGGCCCCTTATCCCTCCTTCGGCGGGAACACCGCGTGGCAGATGCGCGCGTGCACCCCCTGCCGCCCGTCCACCACCTGCGTCACCGCGAAATCGGCGGCCACACTCATCAGCGAATAGGCGTCGTCACGCGACAGCCCGTGCTGTTCGGTCAACAGGCGCAGCATCTCCAGGCTCGCGTTGCGCATCGCCTGGTTCAGATCCTCGTCGAACCCGTGCGTCATCCAGTGGCGCGGCGTGCGCAGCAGCGGCGAGGGGAAGGCGAAGTCCCGCCGCACGAACACCTGGAACACCACGTCCAGCGACGCCTCGATCGCGGTGCCGCTGATCTCGCCGTCGCCCTGCGAGATGTGCGGATCGCCGATCGAGAACAGCGCGCCGTCCACCTGCACCGGATAGAACATGGTGGCCCCGGCGCCGATGCGCCAGTTGTCGATGTTGCCGCCATGCGCGCCCGGCGGGATGGAGCTGACGCGCCCCGCCACGTCCGGCGCGACGCCCGCGGTGCCGAGATGCGGGCGCACGGGGATGCGCACGCCCGGCAGCGCCGGCACGCGGCAGCAGTCGCGCGCATGGGTGATCGTGCCGGGTGTCGTGTATTTGCCGGGGAAATCATAGGCGAAGGCGGCGGTCGCGGTCTGGCTGCCCTCGTCCACCTTGTAGATCGTCACCCGCTCCCGCTCGTCGAACTCGCGGTACAGATGCCCCCAGTTTGCGGCGAGGTTGGAGCCGTAGCGCAGCCGCGGCGTCATCTGCAGGTAGCGCACCTCCAGCATGTCGCCCGGCCGCGCGCCCTCGACATGGATGGGGCCGGTCATGATGTGCACGCCCGGATTGCGGTCCTCCACCGGCACGCCGTCGAAGATCGCGCGCACGCCGTCGTCCATCATCAGCTCCGGCGCGTCGCCCGCGTGATGCGTCACCGCCTCCGCGCGGATGATGTCGCCGCTCGCGACGCGCAGCGCGGGCGCGAGGCTCGCGCTGAAATAGCCCCAGTGCACCGTCGCCGGCGTCGCGCGCAGATCATGCAGCGCGCCGCCGTGCGGCGTGCGCCCCTCGTCCAGCAAACCCATCGGTTCCCCCGTCGTCCCTTGTGCCGCCGTGTCTTATGCCGCCGTGCTTTAGGCCGCGGGCGCCTCGGCGCCCATCACGCGCAGGAAGCGCGCCGTCAGCGGATGGCGCGGGCGCGTCAGCACGTCCTCCGCGCGTCCCTCCTCGGTCACCACGCCGTCGCTGAGGAAGACGATACGGTCCGCCACCTCGCGTGCGAAGCGGAGCTGATGCGTAGAGATGATCATCGTCAGCCGCTCCTCCACCGCAAGCCTGCGGATCACGTCCAGCACCTCCTCCACCAGCTCGGGATCGAGCGCGGATGTCGGCTCGTCGAGCAGCAGCACCGTCGGACTCGGCGCCAGCGCCCGCGCGATCGCCACGCGCTGCTGCTGCCCGCCCGACAGGTGCCGCGGCAGCGCATGCGCGCGGTGCGACAGGCCGACGCGCGCCAGCAACTCGTGCGCCCGCGCCGCGGCCTGTGCCGCCGGCATGCCGTGCACCCAGCGCAGCGGCCCGGCGACGTTCTCCAGCGCGGTCAGATGCGCGAACAGGTTGAAATGCTGGAACACCATGCCGACGCCGATATCCGCCCGCTCGCGCGCCACCGCCCGCGCCGGCAGCACCCGCCCGCGCGCGTCGTAGCCGAGGCTGCGGCCGCCCACGCGCACCAGCCCGCTGTCCCAGGATTCCAGGTGGTTGATGCAGCGGAGCAGCGTGCTCTTGCCCGATCCGCTGCGCCCCAGCAGTGCCACCACCTCGCCCGCGCGCACCGTCATGTCGAGCCCGCGCAACACCGGCTGCGTGCCGTATGTCTTGTGCAGCGCGATCACCTCCACGGCCGCCGCCCCGCCGGCGAGCGCCGCGTCGCGCGCGCCGCGATCGGGCCGCGCCTGCGGCAGCGCGGGCACCTCCGCCGATACCCCCGCGGGCACCTCCGCCGTCACCCCGCCCGCGCGCAGCCGCCGCGCCGCGGAGCGGTCGAGATCAAGCAGCGCCTCGGCGACGAGCTGCAAGCCGCTGATGGCGCCGGTCAGCGCCAGGTACATCACGCCGGAGGCGAAGAAGATCGAAAAGAAGTCGAACGTGGACGACGCGAGCTGCGTGCTCCGCAACGTCAGCTCCTGCACCGCGATCACCGACGCGAGCGACGAGTTCTTCAGCGCGGAGACCGCCTCGTTGCCCAGCGCCGGCACCATCACGCGGATCGCCTGCGGCGCGATCACCCGCCGCATCAGCACCCACGGCGTCATGCCCAGCGCCTGCCCCGCCAGCACCTGCCCCGGATCGACGCCGCGCACGCCCGAACGCAGGATTTCCGCGATGAACGGCGCCTCGTTGGCCGACAGCGCGACGCCCGCCGCCAGGATGGCACCCAGCTTGATGCCGACATGGGGCAGCGCGTCATACACGAACACGAGCTGCAAAATCAGCGGCGTGCCGCGGAAAATCACCGTGTAGGCACGTGCGAGCCCGGCCAGCAGAGGCGACCGGCCGAGCTGCATCGACGCCAGCACCGTGCCCAGCATCAGCCCGCCCAGCAGCCCCAGGCCCGTCACCTGCAAGGTGACGACGATGCCATAGAGCAGATAGGGCAGGCTGATGTAGTGAGCGAACAGTTCCATCGGTCGGCGGCGGTTACTTCGTGATCAGTTTCGGCTCCTCGATCGACCCCGCGTCGAGCGACCACTTCTTCAGCAGCTTGGTCTCCAGCCCTTCCTTCTGCACCACGATCAGCGCGGCCATGATGGCGTCGCGGAACGCCGGCTTGTCCTTCGGCACGGCGATGCCGATGGAGTACGGCAACGTCACCGCCGTCGCCTTGGCGAGCTTGTCGGGATAGGCCTTGACCGCCTGATCGACGGTGTTGACGTCGTTGATATAGGTGTCCGCGCGCCCGGCCAGGATCGCCTGGATGCAGTCGGCGTTGTTGTCATACAGCTGCAGCATCGGCGCCTTCTTGCCCGCGGCCTCGCAGGGCTTGGCGAGATCCTGCACCAGCGGCACCTCGACGAAGCCCGTGTTCTCCGCCGCCGTCGTGCCGCACATCGACGCGTTGATGCCGGTGATGCCCTTCGGATTGCCCTTCTCGACCAGCACGCCGTCGAACACCTTGGAATAGGTGATGAAGTCCGCCGCCTTCGCCCGCTCGCTGGTGGCGTAGATGTCGGAGATCACGATGTCGGCCTGACCGCTCGACAGCGTGGTCAGCAGGGCGGCAAACGTCACCGCCTTGTACGTCAGCTTGAACCCGAGGCAGTCGCCGAACGCCTCGGCGAGGTCGATGTCGAAGCCGATATACTTGCTCGGATCATTCGGATCGAGCGCCTCATAGCCGGGCGTGTGCGGATTGACCGCGTCGACCAGCGTCTTGCCGACGAGGTCCGGATATTTCGCCCGGAGCGCCTTGCACGCCGCCGACGACCCCAGCTCGCCGAATCCCTCCGCCCGCGCCGGCATCGCCTGCGCGATCACGCATAGCCCGATCGCGACGCAGCCGAGCCACGCCGCACGCAGAAAGAGGCCACGCGCACGCGCACGGCCCCCCGCCATGTTCACCATCTTCACGTCCGTCGCTCCTGTAAGGCCACCGCTATGTGAGCCGGACAGGCGCGATGCAACGGTCATGCCAGGGCGGGCGGCTTCCGCCCGATGACACGGCCTGACATAACGATACCCACGCACCATGCCAGAAGATACGACCCGCACCCTGCTCATCGAGTTCGCACGATCCGCCCGCCGCGATCAGGCGGCCAATCCCGCGCGGGCCGGCGACGGGTCGGGACCGGAACGCCTTCTGACGCCGCGATTCCACGGGCTGCTCGAACACCTCCTGTCGGATCGGGCTTTGGCCCCTCGCATTCTGGCGGAATACGAACGGCCCGGGGTGGGCCGGCCGGACCTCGCCTTCGCCCGACCGGGCCAGCCGGCGCGGGCATTCATCGAACTGAAGGCGACGGCCGCCCAGCTCGATCCCCGCCGCCTGCGTGGTCACGACCGCGACCAGTTCCGCCGCTTCTGCGAACTTCCCGTCTGGGCCTACTGCAATTTCCATACGATCCACCTGTATCGCTACGACGCATGCGAGGCCGAGGCCGTGGTGCTGCCGGCCGTCGCGCTCGATCCCGGGACCGACGACGCGCGGGCCGAGCGGCTGATACGGCGCCACGACCCCGCACCGCTCCTGACCATCCTCGACGCCCTCGCGATGGCGCAGCCCGTGTCACCGAAAACAGCGGCCGAGATCGCGGCGCTGCTCGCCCGCGCGGCCCGTCTCACGCGCGCCGTGGTGCTCGACGCCTGCCGCGCCGGGCCGCCGGCCGCGCTGGCCGACGTGCGGGCGGTGTTTCGCGAGACGCTGTTCGCGCATCCCGCGCGCGGCGGTTACGACGAAAGCGACGAAAACGAACTGTTCGCCGGCGCCTTTGCCCAGACGCTTGTCTTCGGCCTGCTGCTCGCCCGCGAGGCCGCCGCCGAAGCGGCCTCGCGCAAGGCAGCCAGGGGCGGCGGCGACAGCCCGGCGGTACCACCGCCGACCGATCAGAATGCCTATAAGCATCTCGGGGACGGCACCTATCCGCTGCTGCGCGCGACGCTGCGGGCGCTGACGCAGGATGAGATTATCGATACGCTCGGCGTCGCGTTCGACGTGCTGCGTGACAGCGTCGATTGCATCGATACGTCCCTGCTCGCCACGCGCGGCGGCGTTGACCCGATCCTGTATTTCTACGAGGACTTCCTCGGCGCCTTCGACCCGGAGGCCCGCCGCCGCCACGGCGTATTTTTCACGCCCGTGCCCGTCGTCCGCTACATGGTGGCCGCGACCGACCGCGCGCTGCGCGACACGCTGGGCACCGACGGAATCGCCGACCCCGATGTGCTGCTGCTCGATCCGGCGTGCGGCACCGGCACGTTTCTCGTCGCCGCCCTTGATGCCGGCATGGCGCGCGTGCGCGAAACACAGGGTGCGGCGATGGTCGCGCCCGCCGCGACGGCGCTCGCATCGCGGCTGCACGGGTTCGAGCTGCTGGTCGGCCCCTACACGGTGGCGCATTACCGTCTGCTGCGCGCGGTGTCGAACAGCGACGGCGCCAAGCCGCGCGGACGCCTGCCGATCTATCTGGCGGACACGCTGACACCCGCCGCCGGCGCGCATCACGTCCAGTCCCGCCTCGGCTTCCTCGACGCGCCCATGGTGGACGAACGTCAGGCGGCGGACACGCTGAAACGCGAGACGGAGATCATCGCCATCATCGGCAACCCGCCCTATCGCCGTCTGGGCGAGGGCGAGGAAGCCGGGATCGTCGGCGGCTGGACGAACGGTTTCTGGGACGACCTGAAGGACCCGGTGCGCCGCGCCGGCTGGGGCGGCGAACTCAACACGTTCCCCGACCTCTACATC
Source organism: Acidisphaera rubrifaciens HS-AP3 (assembly GCF_000964365.1). GTDB lineage: Bacteria > Pseudomonadota > Alphaproteobacteria > Acetobacterales > Acetobacteraceae > Acidisphaera > Acidisphaera rubrifaciens. Next base: position 7,027 of record NZ_BANB01000326.1, read on the forward strand.
GCCTTCTGGCGCTGGTGCATCTGGAAACTGTTCGAGAGCGATGGCGCGAGCGGGCGCGGCGTGCTGTGCCTGATCACCAACCGCACGTTCCTCGCCGGGCATCCCTATGCCGGCCTGCGCCGGATGCTGCGCCAGCGTTTTGAACGGATCGATATCATCGACCTGCGCGGCGACAGTCGCGGCGCGCGCCCGGCGGGCATCGCGGAGGATGAGAACGTCTTCGCGATCCAGGCAGGCGTCTGCATCCTGCTCGCGATCGCGCCACAGACAGCGCGTCCAGCAGAGACAGAGGCTCGCATACGCTACGCCGACGTATGGCGCGTCGGCGCTTTCACAGCTCGCGCCAAATGCCAATTTCTGGAGACAGCAATCTCTTGCCCAGACAAAATAGACTTTGTCGAGGTTGATCGTTCAGATCTTGATGACTTCGCACCGATACCCTTCGCGGGCCTGGATTGGCCGGACATTTCGGCAGGGTTCGCGTTCAAACATTCTGGAGTCCAGACCAAGAGAGATGAGTTTGCTTACGGTTTCAATTCGTCAGGGTTGTTGGCTCGGTGGGCTTTAGTGTCATCTCTGGCGGCCGAAGAACGTAAGGAAGCGTTCCACGAGACCGCGGCGAGATCGGCCTCGACGGCGTTTGCAACAGACCTGATGGAACAAGAGATTGTTGCTGCTTCGTATCGGCCATTAGATCGCCGGTTCCTGATCTACGCCGATCGAGCCGTCGATCGGCCCAGGCCAGCCTTGCGCAACGCCTGGGGGAGCAAAAACCTTGCCTTGTTTGTGCTTCCCTCCGGCACCGGCGCCGGGCCGGCCGTCTGGGTGCACGGCCTGCTGCCCGACTATCACGCCTTCCGCGGCAGCTATGGCGGCTATGCCTTCCCGCTCTGGGACCGGCGCCACGGCGATGCGGCGAGCAACGTCGTCCCCGCCCTGCTGGCCGGGCTTGCCGCCGCCTATGGCCACGCGGTCACGCCACAGGAGGCATTCGACGCCATCGCCGCGCTGCTGTCCGCCACCAGCTATACACAGCGTTTCGCGTGGGACCTGGAGGAGACGTTTGCCCGCGTCCCCTTCCCCGCCGACGCCGCGACCTTCGCGGATGCCGCACGGATCGGCGCCGAAATCCGCGCGCTCGAAACATTCGCCCGCAAGCCGGCGGCGGACTTCCATTCCGCCCGGCTGGACGGCCGCGCCTCCGGCGTCACCCTCGGCGCCGCCGGCACCTTCCAGCAGGACGGACGCGGGTCCGGGACGGTCGCGCTGCAGGACGATCAGTCGCTCCGCCTGACCGCGCTGCCGCAGCGGGTCTGGGAGTTCGCCGTCAGCGGCTATCGGGTGCTGCCGCGCTGGCTCGCGGCCCGACGCGGCGAGGCGCTGGATGCCGCCCTGATGCGCGGCATCCTCGATGTCGCATGGCGGATCGAAGAGCTGCTGCACTGGTTCGATGCGGCCGACACGGTGCTGGCACGCGCGCTGGTCGCCCCGCTGACCTGCGAGACGCTCGGCCTGCCCGGGTCTGGAGAATCGGACGCGCCGCCCGTAACCTCGCCCAATGCCAATCCACCCAGCCCAGCCTGATTTCTTCGGCCACGCCGCTGCCGTCGCGCCGGCCGCCCCCGATCTGGCGGTGATTCGCCGCCGTCTGCATGCCATCCTCGATCAGGCGCGCGCGGCGGCCACGACGCCGCCCTGGAGCGCGCAGGAGACGCGGGTCAACGTCCTGCTGATGCGCCAGATGAGCAACTGGCTGCCCGAGGACGAGCGCGCCGCGTTGCGCGACGCCTTCATGCAGGAGATGGACCGTCTACGGGTCGTTCCATACGCCTGACGCGATCGCCCACTGTTCCCACGGCTGGATAGCGGCCGGCGCCCGGTCGGATGCCCCAGAGCCTGGCTTTTACCCCTCGGTAACGTTTCACCGCGCCGTTTCGGTCTCCACCGGCCCGCCCGCC
>NZ_BANB01000325.1 GCF_000964365.1 Acidisphaera rubrifaciens HS-AP3
GGGCGCAGACCGGCCACCGCGTCGGCGGCCGTCGCGCCCTCGGTATCCATCCGCAGCCGCACCCGGTGCAGGCGTTGCAGATGCAGGGCGGCGCCGCGCAGCACTCCCACCGCGGCACCCCCCTCCGCCAAGGCCAGCGCCAGCGCCCTGTCCGCCAGCTCCAAGCGGCCGGCGGTCGCCGCGTACAGCGCATCCTCCAGCGACAGGCCGGATAGGTCGCCGAGGCAGGTCAGCGCGGTCTCCAGGTCGACCACCCCGCCCTCGCCGGCATACAGCGCCAGTTTGTCGATCTCCGCCCGCGTCGAGGCGTGATCGGCGCCGAGCTGCCCGACCGCCCAGGCCAGCGCCTCCGGCTCGATCCTCACCGACAGGGCGGCGAGCGCGTCGCGCACGGTGCGCTCCAGCGCCGCCCCTTCCTCCGGATAACAGGCAATCGCCGCGCCCAGCGGCGCCCGCTCGACGGCCTGACGCAGCCGCGACCGGGCGGTGAGACCCGGCGCCTCGACCACCACCAACGCCGGCCGGGTTTCGCGCATCACCTCCGCCACCGCGTCGGTGAGCGTATCCCCGCCCTCGCGCAGCCAGACCACGCGCCGCCCCCCGGTGAGCGACAGGGACGCCGCCTCCTCCGGCAGCCGCGCGGCCTCGCCGCGCTCCAGCTCGACCACGCGGAACGGATCGTCGGTGGCGCCCGCGACGGCACGGACAAGGGCGCGCGCCCGCGCCCGTATCAGGCCGGTATCCTCGCCGTGCAACAGGACGACGGCACACCCGCCGGGGTCGCGGAGAAAGGCGTCGATGCGGCGCGCGTCGATCTTCACGCCGGCACAGCCCGCCTATTCGGCCGCAAGCGCCCGCTGCTTGAAAAACGCGGCGAGCTGCAGCGTGATCTGGTCCGCCGTCGCCTCGGCGACGCGCCGCTGCGCCGCCTCGTTTTCCAGGTCGGCGGCAAAGAACTGCTGATCGATGATGTTGTAGTCGTCCATGACCCGGGCATTGCCCTTGGTGATGACGGTCCGGTTCGGGTCCTCGCCGCGCAACGTGTAATTCGCGAGGCCCACCAGCCGGATGCGGGTGACGGAGTTGTCCTGCCGCACCGCGATGCCCATGCCGGGCACCTGATAATCGACGCTGAGGTCATAGCGCCGCTGCAGCCCGCTCTCGCTGCCGTCGAACCGCTGCTGCAGCGCCTGCCGCAGGAGCTGGCCGGGCCGGTCGGCGATGACCTCGACGTTGATCGCCTGCAGCTCGCGCTGCGCCGTGCCGTAATGGCCGGACTCGGTGCGCATGTAGACCGGTCGGAAGCCGCACGCCCCGAGCAGGGTCACGACCGCCCCGCCGCACCCGGCCCGCAGGAACGCCCGGCGGCGCATCACGCAGCCAGCACGTAGTTCACGATGCGGTCCGGCACATGGATGCGCTTGACCACCCGCCGGTCCGCCAGCGCCCGTGCGACGTTGGGCTCCGCCTCCGCCGCGGCGAAGGCCGTCGCGGAATCGGCGCCGACCGGCAGCTCGATCGTCGCGCGCAGCTTGCCCATCACCTGCACCGCGACGGTCACCGACGCGACGGCGACCAGGGCGGGATCGGCCTCCGGCCACGGCGCCTCGGCCAGCAGGGCATCGGTGCCGGGGTGGAGCCGCGCATGCACCTCCTCGGCCAGATGCGGCATCATCGGCGCGGCGAGGCGCGCCAGCATGTCCACGGCCTCGCGCCGCGCCCAGCGCAGATCGGCGCCCCCAGGCTCGGCGCCCCCGGTCTCCGCGGCGGCCCGGTCCGCCGCGCCGATAGCATTCGCCAACTCATGCAGCCGCGCGACGGCGACGTTGAAGGCAAAGCCGTCCAACGCCTCGGTCACCGCCGCGATCGTCCGGTGCGTGGCCCGCCGCAGCTCCATCGCGACACTCCCCCAGGACGGCGGCGGCGGGACGGGACCGACATCGCCGGCGGCGAGGCGGTGGACGCGCTGGACGAACCGCCAGGCGCCCGCGACACCGGCCTCGGTCCACTCCATGTCACGCTCGGGCGGGTTGTCCGACAGGATGAACCACCGCGCCGTGTCCGCCCCGTAGCGGCCGATGATCGCGCCCGGATCGACGGTGTTGCGCTTGGACTTCGACATCGCCTCGACGCGGCCGACCGTCACCGGCGCGCCGTCGGACCGCCGCGCCGCCGTCCCGTCGGGCCGCCGGTCGACCTCCGAGGGATAAAGCCACGCACCGTCGGCCGCCCGATAGCTCTCGTGCGTCACCATGCCCTGGGTGAACAGGCCGGCGAACGGCTCCGCCACCTGGACATGCCCCGTCGCCTGCATCGCGCGGGTGAAGAACCGCGCGTACAGAAGATGCAGGATCGCGTGCTCGATGCCGCCGATATACTGATCGACCGGCAGCCAGTGATCGACCGCCGCGCGATCGAGCGGGCGGGCCGAATGCGGGCTGCAGAAGCGCGCGAAATACCACGAGCTGTCGACGAAGGTGTCGAACGTATCCGTCTCCCGCCGCGCCGCCGCGCCGCACCGTGGGCAGGCCACGTGCTTCCAGGTCGGATGGTGGTCGAGCGGGTTGCCGGGCCGGTCGAACGTGACGTCGTCCGGCAGGCGCACCGGCAGATCGGCGTCCGGCACCGGCACGATGCCGCAGGCGTCGCAATGGATCACCGGGATCGGGCAGCCCCAGTAGCGCTGGCGGCTCACGCCCCAGTCGCGCAGCCGCCAGTTTTCCACGCCCTCGCCGATGCCAAGCGCGACCAGCCGGGCGATCGCCGCCGATTTCGCCGCCGCCTGATCGAGACCGTCGAGGAAGCCGGAGTTAAAGGCCGTGCCCGGCCCGTCATAGGCCTCGCTCCCGATCGCGTAGGTCGCCGCGTCGGCGCCGGGCGGAAGCACCACCGGCCGCACGTCCAGCCCACAGGCGCGGGCGAAATCCAGGTCGCGCTGGTCATGCGCCGGGCAGCCGAAGATGGCCCCCGTGCCGTACTCCATCAGCACGAAATTGGCGATCCAGACCGGATAGGTGGCGCCCTCGATGAACGGATGGCGCACGCGCAGGCCGGTGTCGTAGCCGCGCTTCTCCGCCGTCTCAATCACCGCCTCGCTGGTGCCGAGACGGCGGCACTCGGCGACGAAGGCGGCGGCGGCGGGATCGCGCGCGGCCACCGCGGCCGCCAGCGGGTGCTCCGGCGCGAGGGCGAGGAAGCTCATGCCGTACAGCGTGTCCGGACGGGTCGTGTAGACCTCGACACACTCGATCCCCGCCTCGGGCGACGCCAGCGCAAAGGCGAGGCGCGCGCCCTCGCTGCGGCCGATCCAGCGCGCCTGCATGGTGCGCACGCGCTCCGGCCAACGGTCCATGCCGTCGAGCGCCGCCAGCAGCTCGGGCGCGAAACGGGTGATGCGGAAGAACCACTGCGACAGGCTCTTCTTCTCGACCAGCGCCCCGGACCGCCAGCCACGGCCGTCGATCACCTGCTCGTTGGCAAGAACCGTGCGGTCCACCGGGTCCCAGTTGACCCAGGCCTCGCGCCGCTCGACCAGACCCGCCGCCAGCAGGTCGAGGAACAGCCGCTGCTGCTGTCCGTAATAGGCCGGATCGCAGGTCGCGAACTCGCGCGACCAGTCGATCGACAGCCCCATGCGCTGCAGCTCGCCGCGCATCGTGGCGATGTTGTCCCAGGTCCAGCGCGCCGGATGCGTCCCCCGCTCCCGCGCCGCGTTCTCCGCCGGCAGGCCGAACGCGTCCCAGCCCATCGGATGCAGGACCGCATAGCCGCGCGCCCGCTTGTAGCGGGCCACGACGTCGCCGAGCGTGTAGTTGCGGACATGGCCCATATGGATGCGCCCGCTCGGATACGGGAACATCTCAAGAACATAATATTTCGGCCGGTCGCCCGCCGGCACATCCTCGGCGAGGAAACAGCCGCGCTCGGCCCAGGCGCGCTGCCAACGGGGCTCGGCGGTGGCGAAGTCATAGCTGGACGTGGCCGGCTGGCCGCCATCGCCCCGCGATCCGGCGGCGGGCGCCGCCACGTCATCTGGCGTATCGTGCATGGCCTTCTATCCGCTGCCCCGGCGCGCCCGGCAAGACGGCGACGCCGCGCGGGACGTCAGTTGCTGGCGGTAGCGGACGCGCGCAGTTGCCGGGCACGGGCGAGGATCTTGCTCTCGATGTCGGTGGTGGTCTGCGGGCTGACCGGCGCGTCGGTCCACTGCCCGTTCTGCAGCACCTGCCGGAAGATCGTCACCTTCAGCCCGGTCGTGGACAGCTGCCGGCCGAGGACATAGGCCGTCGCCTTGAAGCGCTCGCCGGTGGAGCCGGGCGGCTGGTACCAGTCGGTGTTGATCACGCCGCCATACGGGTCCGCGCTCGCCAGCGGCATGAAGGACAGCGTGTCGAGCGCGCCGCGCCACAGAAACGCGTTGATGCCAAGCCGGGCGTTCGCGTCCTCCGCCCGTTGGCTGGTGCCGAACAGGTTGAGGCCGCCGCTGTTGCTGCCGTCGTCGCGCGGCGGCGCCGACACGTCGGCGATCGTCACCGGCTGCGGCGCGGGCGGATCGTCCCCGCCGCAGC
>NZ_BANB01000324.1 GCF_000964365.1 Acidisphaera rubrifaciens HS-AP3
GACAGATCGGCCGGCGGCTGGTGCACCCGGGCGGCGATCGGCGCCGCCGCGACGCGCCCCCAGGCATCGGCCAGCCCCACCGTCTCCGCGCCGACCGGCGCGAGCCCGCCGAGGATGCGGGCGCGGGCCTCCTCGACGCTCAGCACGGCGGGGGCGTCAAGCCTGGGTGAAGGCGCCGGACTTGCCGCCTTCCTTGTGCACGACGCGCAGCGACTCGATCCGCATGCCGCGATCGACCGCCTTGCACATGTCGTAGACCGTCAGCGCGGCGACCGAGGCGGCGGTCAGCGCCTCCATCTCCACGCCCGTGCGGCCGGTCGTGCGCACCGTCGCCGCGATCTCCACGGCACTTGCCTGCGCGTCCGGCTCCAGATCGACGGTGACGGACGTCACCGGCAGCGGATGACAGAGCGGAATGAGGTCGGCGGTCCGCTTCGCGCCCATGATGCCGGCCAACCGGGCGACCCCCAGCACGTCGCCCTTCTTCGCCTCGCCCCTGGTGATCAGCGCCAAGGTCTCCGGCCGCATCACCACCCGCACCCGCGCGGTCGCGCTGCGGTCCGTCTCCGGCTTGGCGGAGACGTCGACCATCACCGCCCTTCCGGCCGCGTCGAAATGCGTCAGCGCCGTGCCTTCGGCCCGCGTGTCGGGATCGCCGCTCACGCGCCGGCCGCGTGCCGGGGCGGCTCCGGCTCCGGATCGGGCACGCGCAAATCGGGGCCGAGCAGGGCCGCGATCGCCTCGCCGACGTCGGGCTGGCGCAGCAGGCTCTCGCCGATCAGGAAGCAGTTGGCCCCCGCGTGGGACAGGCGGCGCACGTCATGGGGCGTGCGTATGCCGCTCTCGGCGATCAGGAAACGATCCGGCGGCACCAGCGGCGCCAGCTCGATCGTCGTTGCAATATCGGTCTTCAACGTCTTGAGATTGCGGTTGTTGATCCCGATCAGCTTGGTCTCCAGACCAAGCGCGCGATCGAGTTCGCGCCGGTCGTGCACCTCGGCCAGCACGTCCATGTCGAGCGAGCGCGCCAGCGCCTCCAGCTCGCGGGCCTGATCGTCGGTCAGCGCCGCCATGATCAGCAGTACGCAATCCGCGCCCATCAGCCGGCTTTCGTAGATCTGCCACTCCTCCAGCATGAAGTCCTTGCGCAGGACCGGCAGGTCGACGGCGGCGCGGGCGGCGCGCAAATCGTCGGGGCTGCCCTGGAAATGCGGCGTGTCGGTCAGCACGGACAGGCACGCGGCGCCGGCCGCCGCATAGGCGCGGGCGAGGGCGGCCGGGTCGAACGCGGGGCGGATCAGCCCGCCGGAGGGCGAGGCCTTCTTGATCTCGGCGATCAGCCCGAACTGGCCCCCGCCGCATTTCGCCATCAGCGCCTGCCCGAACGAGCGGGCGCGGGGCGCCTTGGACGACGCCTTGGCCCGCAGCGTCTCCAGCGGCAACGTCGCCCGGCGGCGTTCGGTCTCCGCCCGCGTGTCGGCGCAGATGCGCGCAAGCGCGTCGCTGAACGGCGCGCCGTGCCG
>NZ_BANB01000323.1 GCF_000964365.1 Acidisphaera rubrifaciens HS-AP3
GGGCGGGACAGGCCCGCCCGGCCCGCCCGCCCGACGCGCTCAGGCCGCCACCACGTCGTAGCCGACGCGCGGGAAGTGGACGTGCACCACGCCCACGCGCGCCTCCTCGTGGCGGATCACCACCGTCTCGGCGTCCGCCGCGACCAGGATGCCGTGCACCGGGTCGCGCGCGTAATCGTCGGCGCGGACGGCGACGCGCTGCCCGTGCTTCAGCCCGCCGGGATCGCCGTCGGCCGGGGCGCGCGCCGGCCCCGGATGCGCATGACGCGCGATGTCCAGCGCGGCCTGCGCCTCCATCTTGTGGCGCCGTCCGTGGCCGAGCGCGGCGACGCGCTCCGTCCAGTCGCGCAGCGGCGCGAGCGGCAGCATCGCCTCGGCCTCCGCGCCGCCGTTCTGCCGGATGAACCACAGGATGTGATAGGTCGACAGATCGGCCGCGGACGGCGCGTCGCCGAAGATAAACGCGCGGCCGTGCAGCATCTCGGCCAGCCACGCGATCGCCGCATGCAGACGCTGACGGTTCACCGGCAACGCCGCGACCGACGCCGCGCGCGTGAAGTCGTGGCCCATCAGCGCCCTGCGTTCCTCGATGAACTCCGGCGGGATCTGATCGCCCATGACGCTCGTCGCAAGCTGCGCGCCGGGGAAGAAGGTCAGCCGGTTCCACCAGTCGCCGACCGCCGAGGCCATGCCGATCTGGCCCCACGGATAGAGCGTCGGCTTCGGATGGCGCCGCTCGATCTCGCGCAGGATCAGGCGCGTGTCGCAGTACACGTCGGCGCCGACCTGCAGCACCGGCGCGCGGCGATAGCCGGCGGTCAGCGGCACCAGATCGGGCTTGGGCGCCATCGGCGGCGTCTCCACCGACTGCCAGTCGAGGTCCTTGAGGCCGAAGGCGAGGCGGATCGCCTCGCTGTACGGCGAGAAATCGTAGTGATGCAGGATCAGCTGGTCCATTGTGTCCTCCCTTGGTCCTGTTCAGGCCAGGCACGTCTCCAGCATCGTCTGCGCCTGCCGCACCGTCATCTTGCGCGCCGACGGACAGGCGATGACGGTCCGGTCCCCGACCGTCGTGTGATCGAACGTCGCCGCCGCGATGCCGGCATACAGGCCCGGCACCGCGCGCTCGGCCATCTCGCGCACGCGCCCGGGCGGCACCTGATCGGGCGTGAAGCGGTCGGGGAAGCCGATATCGGCATACAGCGCGCGGATATTCGCGGCACAGGCGGCGATCGTCTCGTCGCGCGTCAGGCCGGCCGGATCGACCTCCAGCGCCTCGGCGAGCGGGCGCACCTTGTCGGGCAGCACCGCGAGGTTGAACGCGATCACCTGCGGCAGCAGCACGCCCACGCCGATCGGGTGCGGCAGATCGAGATGCCCCTCCATCGGCAGCGACAGCGCATGCCCGTGCCCGAGCCGCGCGTTGCCGCAGGCGACGTTGGCCATGCAGGACGCGACAAGATTGTCCTGCCGCGCCCGCTCGTCGTCGGAATTGATCGACGCGCGCAGCGAGCGGTACTGCAGCCGCACCGCCTCCAGCGCCACCGCGTCCGTCAGCGCGGAGCCGATGGCGCTGACATACGCCTCCACCCCGTGCGTCAGCGCATCGACCGCCGGCAGCGCCGCGACATGCATCGGCAGCGACCGCAGCGTGACGGCGTCCAGGATGGCGGCGTCCGGGAAGCTCAGCGGTCCGCCGCCCAGCAGCTTCAGATGCCGCTCCTCGTCCTTGACGATGGTCCACTGGCTGACCTCGGAGCCCGACCCGGCGGTGGTCGGCACCATGATCATCGGCAGCGCCCGGCGGTCGAACCGGCCGACTCCGGTGCAGTCGCGCATCGGCTTGTGGTTCGTCGCCACGATGGCGGTGCCCTTGCCGGTGCACATCACGGAGCCGCCGCCGATGCACACCACGCCGTCGATGCCCTCGCGCCGCACCCGCTCGCCCTGCGCGTCGATATGCGAACAGCGGGCGTCGATGCCGCATTCGTCGAAGCGCGCGACGGCCATCCCCGCCTCGGCCAGCGCCGCCAGCGCGTCGGCGTGGAACGGCTGCGCGGAGATCACGGGGTCGGAGACGACCAGCACGCGCGTCATCTTCAGCTCGCGCGCCAGCATGCCCACGGTCGCGAGCGCGCCCGCGCCGGCGACGATGCGCGTCGGCATGTAGAACGTGGTGATCATGGGCCCTCCTCCCGCAGTTCAGCGCCCCGCGGTCGTTCGCCGCCGCCGGGACAGCCCTCCATAGCGCATTTCCAGCCCGGCTTCCCGCGCAGCCGCCCCCGCCACGGGATAACGGCGGCGCCTATGCGGGCCGCGCCGTCCCCAGGCGGCGGAACGCCCCCGGCGTCATCCCGGTCGCGCGGCGGAAGCTGCTCGACAGATGCGCCTGCGACGAGAACCCGCAGGCCAGCGCCGTCTCCGCGAGCGACCGGTCGCCGCGCCCGATCATCTCCCGCGCCCGCGCCAGCCGCCGGTCGGCGACATAGCGGTGCAGCGGACAGCCGGTCGCCGCCTTGAACGACCGCGCGAGATGGAACGGGCTGAGGCAGGCCTCGCGCGCGATCTCCTCCAGCCGCAGCTTCTGATCGAGCCGGGCGTCGATAAACGCCAGCACCCGCGCCAGCCGCCGCGCGTCCAGCGCGCCGCGCGTCGACGGCAGCGCCGGCCCGCCCCCCGGCAGCGTCGCATACCGCCGGGCGATATGGATGCCGAGGGCGGCGGACAGCGTGTCCGTCAGCAGCCCGTCCGCATCGCGCGGCACCGCCAGTTCCGACGATACGGCGCGCCCGATCGTCTCGATCAGCGGATCGCGGAACCCGCCCTCGTAGCGCAGCCGCACGCGGGCGGGATCGATGTCGAGATCGGCGAGCAGCGTGGTGCCGAGCGACGGCGCCGGCAGATACAGATGGATGCTCTCCACGATCGGGCCGTAGAGGCGGATCATGTCCTCGGCGATGCCGGCGGGGCACAGCCATACCGTGCCGGGTGCCGCCTGATGGTCCTGCAACCGGCCGTCGCCGCGCCGTCGCACGCGCAGCCGCCCCTCCAGCAGCACCACGATCTCGGTATCGCGCGGCCGCACCTCGCCCAGATCGCCGCCCGCATGCGTCCAGCGTTCCGCCAGCAGCGAACGCCATGGGCGCCCGGCGCTCGTCTCCAGACGGGTGCCGGTCGTGTATTTCGCCAATCCGTGTCCGCGCGGGGGCGCCAACGCTGGGGAAAGCTCCGTCGTTATATTCAATCGGCTATTTCGTTTCCCTTGCAAGCGTAGAGGAAGCGCTCCCGGCGGTGTCAACAAAGACCGCGCCGCGCGGCGCGTTCGGCGCGCGGCACAGCAAGATTCTGAAAGCCGCCGCCGCCCGCGCCGCTGCTACCCTGCCACCTCACGTCTTTACGCAGCACGGAGCGACGGACATGGCTGATCGCAAGGTCTTCGGCGCCTGCCCCCATGACTGCCCCGACACGTGCGCGATGATCACCACCGTGCGCGACGGCCGGGCGGTCGAGGTGCGCGGCAATCCCGACCACCCCTTCACCCGCGGCGGCCTGTGCGTGAAGGTCAACGACTACCAGAACCGCGTCTACAGCCCCGACCGTGTGCTGCATCCGCTCCGCCGCGTCGGGGCGAAGGGCGAAGGACGGTTCGAGCGCATCACCTGGGACGCGGCGCTCGACGAAATCCGCTCACGCTGGACGGCGATCATCGAACGCAGCGGCCCGGCGGCGATCCTGCCCTACAGCTATCTCGGGACCGAGGGCACGCTCAACGGCCTCAGTGTCGGCGACGCGTTCTTCAACCGCCTCGGCGCCACCGTGTCGGAGCGGACGTTCTGCGATGCCGGCGCCATCACCGCCTTCTTCATGTCGTGCGGTCCCACCGCCGCGATCGACCCGGAGAGCTTCGTCCACTCGCGCTACATCATCCTCTGGGCGATCAACCCGATCAGCACCAACCTGCACCACTGGCCCTTCATCAAGGAGGCGCAGACGCGCGGGGCGAAGATCGTGGTCATCGACCCGTTCGAGACGCGCTCGGCCAAACAGGCCGACTGGCACATCCGCATCCGCCCCGGCACCGACGGCGCCCTCGCCCTCGGCATGATGCACGTCATCATCGCCGAGGACCTCGTCGATCACGCCTATGTCGCCGACCACACCATCGGCTACGACGAGCTGAAGGAACGCGTCGCCGGCTTCCCGCCGGAGCGCGTGGCGGCGATCACCGGCGTATCGGCGGAGGATATCCGCACCCTCGCGCGCGAGTATGCCACGACGCAGCCCTCGGTCATCCGCATGGGGGTGGCGATCGAGCGCAACGCCAACGGCGGCAACGCGGTGCGCGCCCTGTCCTGCCTGCCCGCGCTGGTCGGCGCGTGGCGCCATTGCGGCGGCGGCATCATGCACATGCCGATCTGGGCGTTTCCGGTCAAATGGGACGCGATCAGCCGCCCCGACTTCATCCCGCCCGGCACGCCGGTCATCAACCAATGGCGCCTCGGCCCGGCGCTGACCGGCGAGATGCCGCTGAAGACGCCGATCGAAAGCCTGTTCGTGTTCAACTCCAACCCGATGGTCGTCGCCCCCGAACAGGCGAAGATCGAGCGCGGCCTGGCGCGCGAGGATCTGTTCACCGTCGTCAGCGAACACTTCATCACGGACACCGCCCGCTATGCGGACATCGTGCTGCCGGCGACGACGCAGCTCGAACAATGGGACGTGATGTTCTCCTGGGGGCATCTCTACCTCACCCTCAACATGCCGGCGATCGAGCCGCTCGGCGAGGCGGTGCCCAACACCGAGCTTTTCCGCCGTCTCGCGCGCATCATGGGGTTTGACGATCTGTTCTTCTACCGCACCGACATGGAGATGATGCAGGACGCGCTCGACTGGTCGAACCCGGTGCTGGAAGGGATCGACCTCGACCTGCTCCAGCGCACCGGCTACGCGCGGCTGAATGTCGGCACGCCGGAGAGCTACGTGCCGCACCGCGAGGGCAACTTCCCGACGCCGTCGGGCAAGTGCGAGTTCAAATCCTCGTTGACGGCGCTCGGCAACATGGTGCTGCCGCTGTTCCGCCAGGGCTACACCGAAGGCCAGCCCGGCGAGGCGCTGGACCCGCTGCCCAACTACGTCGACGACGCGGCGCCGCCGGCGCCCGCGGACTATCCGCTCGGCATGATCTCACCGAAAAGCCACGCCTTCCTCAACTCGTCCTACGGCAACCTGCCGACGCAGCTGCACCACGCCGGCACGCAGCGCGTCTTCATCAACCCCGCCGACGCCGCCGCGCGCGGCGTCGCGGCCGGCGACACGGTGCGCGTGTTCAACCAGCACGGCGCGTTCGAGGCGGTGGCCGAGGTGACGGAGGCGGCGATGGCTGGCGTCATCGCGGCACCCATGGGCTACTGGCCCGGCGCGACCCGCACCGGCCGCACGGTCAACGCCATCAACTCCCCGGCCTATGGCGATTACGGCCACAACCCGACCTTCTCCGACACCCGCATCGAGGTCGCGAAAGTGGCTGCGACCCCGGCTGCCGGCGCGACCGTACACAGCGCGGTCCCGGCGTGACGCTGCGGGGGCGTCCGGCGCTGGACACGGCGCGTGCCTACGGCGACGCACCAAAGACGGTCAGTCCGGCACGCCCGCCAGCCGGGGTTTGCGAAACCCGAGCGCTGCCCAGGTCGTGAGAAGGTTGAACAGAAACCTCACCGGGCGGCTGCGATAGCGCGGCACGCCGTCGTCCGGGAACACGGTGCCGTCCGGCGCGTCCTCCGTCATCACCCGCATCGACGGCGCGGGCGCGTCCGCGACGCGGCCGCGATAGACCGACACCCAGAAGCCCTTGGTGAAGTCACCGAACATCGGCGTCTGACAGCACGCGGCGACCATCCGCCGCGACGGCGCGTCGGGCGCCAGGCGATGCGCCGACAGGCGTGCGCCGCCGGCCACGCAGCGCAGCCGGTCCTTGCGCCACAGCACCACCGCCGTCCCCCCGGCGGCATCGACGATAGGCGCCACGGGCGATCGGGCGTCGAACGCCCGTCCGGCGGTGCGGCAGCTCGTGCAATGACACACCACCGTCATCATCGGCGGTCCGCCGGCCTCCAGACGGACCTCGCCGCACGCGCAGGCGATGACCGTCATCGCCCGCCCGGCGGACCCCGGATGCGATGCCTCGCCTACCCCACGCCCCACGTCTTGACGCTGAAATTGTGGTGCGCCTCGACATAGCGGACGGTGCCGCTCTTGCTGCGCATCACCATCGAATGCGTGACCGCGCCGGCGGTAAAGCGGCGCACGCCGCGCAGCATCGGGCCGCCGGTCACGCCGGTCGCGGCGAACATCACGTCCCCGCGGGCGAGGTCGGTGATACCGAGCTTGCGCGCCGGATCGCCCTCGGACATCGCGCGGGCCCGGGCGATCTGCTCCTCGTTCTCGAACTGCAGCCGCGCCTGCATCTGCCCGCCGAGACAGCGCAGCGCCGCCGCCGCCAGCACGCCCTCGGGCGCGCCGCCGATGCCCACGAAGATGTCCACCCCCGATTCCGGCAGCCCCGTCGCGATCGCCGCCGCCACGTCGCCGTCGGAGATCAGCATGATGCGCGCCCCGGCCTCGCGCGCATGGGCGACCATCTCCGCGTGGCGGGGACGCTCCAGCGTGCACAGCACGAGGTCGCTCACGTCGCGGCCGCGCGCCCGCGCGAGGTTGCGCAGGTTCTCGCCCACCGGCGCGTCGATATCGACGACGCCGTCCGGCAGCCCGCCGCCCACCGCGATCTTGTCCATGTAGATGTCGGGCGCGTGCAGGAAATTGCCCGCCTCGGCCAGCGCGAGGACCGCGAGCGCGTTCGGCCCGCCCTTGGCGGTCAGCGTCGTGCCCTCCAGCGGATCGACGGCGATGTCCATGCGCGGCCCGCCGATGCCGACGCGCTCGCCGATATACAGCATCGGCGCCTCGTCCATCTCGCCCTCGCCGATCACCACGGTGCCGTCGATCGGGATGTAGTCGAACGCGCGGCGCATCGCCTCGACCGCCGCGCCGTCGGCCTCGTTTTTGCGGCCGCGCCCCATCCAGCGCGACGCGGCCAGCGCCGCCGCCTCCGTCACGCGCACGAGTTCGAGCGCCAGGTTCCGGTCGGACACCTCGCCGCGTTCGGTCATCCCGCCGGACATGCGTTCCACTCCTGGTTTTTCAGCCGGGTTCAATGCGTATCATCGCCGGCGGCTCCACCACCGTCGGCAGTGCCGCGATGCGCGACAGCGCGGACTGCATCGCCGCCTCGCCCGTCTCGTGCGTCGTCAGCACCACCGGCACCGCCTCGCCGGGGCTGCGGCCGCGTTGCAGCATCGATTCGAGCGACACGCCCTGATCGCGCAGGATCGCCGTCACGTCGGCGATCACGCCGGGCCGGTCCAGCACCATCAGCCGCAGGTAATACGGTCCCGTATGCGCCGCCATCGGCACCGACGGCGCCGCCTCCAGCGCCGACGCGGCAGCACCCCAGACAGGCGTGCGCCGGTCGCGCGCGATGTCGATCAGGTCGGCGACCACGGCGGACGCGGTCGGCCCCGCCCCCGCGCCGCGCCCCTCCAGCATCACGCGCCCGACGAAATCGCCCTCGATCACCACGGCGTTGAACACGCCGTCCACCCGCGCGATCGGCGACGCCTCCGGCACCATGCAGGGATGCACCCGCGCCTCGATCCCGCGCGGCCCGCGGCTCGCGATGCCCAGCAGCTTGATGCGCAGGCCGAGTTCGCGGGCAAAGGCGATGTCGATGGCGCTCACCTGCCGGATGCCCTCGACATGCAGCGCGCTGAAATCGACCGGCCGGCCGAATGCCAGCGCCGCGAGGATGGCGAGCTTGTGCGCCGCGTCGACGCCGTCGATGTCGAACGACGGATCAGCCTCGGCGTAGCCCAGCGCCTGCGCGTCCGCCAGCACCTCGTCGAAGCCGCGCCCCTGCTCGCGCATCACCGTCAGGATGTAGTTGCAGGTGCCGTTGAGGATGCCGGCGATGCGGCCGATGCGGTTGGCGGCCAGCCCCTCGCGCAGCGTCTTGATCACCGGGATGCCGCCCGCCACCGCCGCCTCGAACGCGAGGGTCACGCCCCGCGCCTCGGCCGCCGCCGCGATGGCGGCGCCGTGGATCGCGATCAGCGCCTTGTTCGCCGTCACCACCGGGCGGCCGGCGCCGATCGACGCCTCCACCAGCGCGCGTGCCGGCCCCTCGGCGCCGCCGATCAGCTCCGCCACCGCATCGACATCCGGGTCGGCGGCCAGCGCCACCGGGTCGTCATGCCAGCGCAGACCCGTCAACGGTACGCCGCGCTCGCGCGTGCGGTCGCGGGCGGCGACCGCCACCGGCACGATCGGCCGGCCGGCGCGCGCGGCAATCAGGTCGGCATTGTCGCGCAGCACGCGCAGCACGCCCGCGCCGACCGTGCCGAGGCCGGCGATTCCAACCTTGAGGGGCGCGCTCATCCGGCGGCCGACAGCACGGGCTCGGCGGGCCCCGCATTATCCTGCGCGAGGAAGCCGCGGATGCTCCGCACCGCCTGACGCAGCCGGTGCGTGTTCTCCACCAGCGCGATGCGCACATGCCCGTCGCCGTATTCGCCGAAGCCGATGCCGGGCGCCACCGCGACGCGCGCGCGCGCCAGCAGCAGCTTGGAAAACGCGACGCTGCCCATGTCGGCGAAACGCGGCGGGATCGGCGCCCAGGCGAACATCGACGCCTGCGGCACCGGCACGTCCCACCCCGCCTGCGCCAGCCCCTTCAGCAGCACGTCGCGGCGCTCCTTGTACAGCGCCCGCATCTCCGCCACGCAGTCCTGCGGCCCGTTCAGCGCCGCCGTCGCCGCGACCTGGATCGGCGTGAACGCGCCGTAGTCCAGATAGCTCTTCATGCGCGCCAGCGCGGAAATCAGCCGCGGGTTGCCGGCGGCGAAACCGACGCGCCATCCCGGCATCGAATAGGTTTTGGACAGCGACGTGAACTCCACCGCGATGTCCTTGGCCCCCGGCACCTGCAGGATCGACGGCGGCACCTCGTCGCCGAAATAGATCTCGGCATAGGCGAGGTCGCTCATCACCCAGATGTCGTGGCGACGGGCGAAGGCGACGATCTCGCGGTAGAAATCCAGCGTCGCCAGCTCCGCCGTCGGGTTGGACGGGTAATTGACGATCAGCGCCGTGGGCTTCGGCACCGAATGGCGCACCGCGCGGTCGAGCGCGCGCAGCATCTCCTCGTCCGGGCTCGCCGGCACGCTGCGCACCGCGGCCCCCGCGATGATGAAGCCGAACTGATGGATCGGGTACGACGGGTTCGGCACCAGGATCGTGTCGCCCGGGCTTGTGATCGCGGCGGCGAGGTTGGCCAGCCCCTCCTTCGACCCGAGGGTGGAGATCACCTCGGTCTCCGGGTCGAGATCGACGTCGAAACGACGGCGGTAATAGTTGGCGAGGGCGCGGCGCAGGCCGGGGATGCCCTTGCTCGTCGAATACCGGTGCGTGCGTGGATCGGCTACCGCCTCGACCAGCTTCGCCACGATATGCGGCGGCGTCGCGCTGTCCGGGTTGCCCATGCCGAGGTCGATGATGTCCTCGCCCTGGGCGCGGGCGCGCGCCTTCGCGGTGTTCACCTCGGCGAACACATAGGGAGGCAGGCGGCGGATGCGGTGGAACTCTTCGGGCATCGGTACGCTCGTTCATGGCGGCGGGTCACGACGACCGCCGCGGGATCACCCCGGTTGCGTGAGCCAGTCGGTCCGGCGGCCAGCCCGCCGGCCGGTCAGTTTATCAGACGCAGCGCCGCGCCGCGACCGGCGGCTTCGGCCTCGACCTCCATCGACGCGGCCGGCACGCCGGCGGCGGCCAGCACCGCCGCGATCGCCTGTGCCCGCGACAGGCCGAGGCGCAGCCCATAGGACTGCGCCAGCGTGTCGGTGCCCGCCGCCTCGCCGTAACCCACGATGATCACCTGCGAGGTGCCGCGCTTGCCCGCGATCGCCTTCAGCGGGCCGCGATAGGCGGACGGCACCTCCGACGAGCCGGGGGCGAAGGCGATGGCGATCGGCTCGCCGAGCTTCGGCGCCGCCTTCGCGACCTTCGGCGGCGCCTTGGGCGGCGGGGCGGGCGTGGGCGACGC
>NZ_BANB01000322.1 GCF_000964365.1 Acidisphaera rubrifaciens HS-AP3
GCCCGCCGCCTGTGCCGCGGCGCTCGACGCGGCGGGCGGGCCGATCCACAGCCTCGTGCATCTCGCGGGACTGTACGAGCCGGACCCGCTCGACCCCGGCGCGCGCACCGTGTGGGACCGCGCCATCGCCGCCAACCTGACCAACGCCTATGACATCTGCGTCGCGGCGCTGCCCCGCCTCGACCGCGACGCGCTGCCGGCGCGCATCGTGCTGGCAAGCTCCATCGCCTATCGCCGCGGTTCGCCGGAGAACGTGGCCTATGCGGCGGCCAAGAGCGGTCTGGTCGGCCTCGTGCGGTCGCTGTCGCGCGCCCTTGCGCCGGACGTGCTGGTCAACGCCGTCGCCCCGGGCGTGATCCGCACCCGCATGACCACCGACCTGATCGCGCGCCGCGGCGAGACGCTGAAGACCGCCATCCGCTCGGCCGCTACGGCGAGCCGGAGGAGATCGCCGGGGTGATCGCGTTCCTCTGCGGCCCGGCGGCGACCTATCTGACGGGACAGACGATCACCGTGGACGGAGGCATGACCAATGCTTGACCACGCCGCCCCGGCACAGGCCGGCAGCCTCGCGCCCAGTGGTATGCCCATTGGCACGCCCGTTGGGACGCCCACGGGCGCCGAGGCGGTGCCCGACAGCCGGGGCATCAACCTCTACCGCGCCGATCCGCAGCTCGCCCGGCTCGTGGCGCTCTACCTCCCGCCCGACCTCGCCGCGCATCTGGCGCCGCATCTCGACCGGCTCGGCGCGCTCGCGGGCGGGCGGCTCGACGACCTGGCCGGGCAGGCGGACCGCAACAAGCCGGTGCTGCATCCGCGCACCCGCACCGGCGCCGACGCGGCGCATATCGAGACGCATCCGGCGTATCGGGAGATGGAGCGGCTGGCCTTCGGCGAGTACGGCCTCGCCGCCCTGTCGCACCGCGCGGGCGTGCTCGGCTGGGACGCGCCGATGCCGCCGGTCGCCAAATACCTGCTGACCTACCTGTTCGTGCAGGCGGAGTTCGGCCTCATGTGCCCGGTCAGCATGACCGACAGCCTGACGCGCACGCTGCGCCGCTTCGGCGATCCCGCCCTGGTCGCCCGCTACCTGCCGGCGCTGACCAGCCAGGATCTCGACACGCTGCATCAGGGCGCGATGTTCATGACCGAACAGGGCGCGGGATCGGACATTGCCGCGACGGCGGTGACGGCGCGCCCGCGCGGCGACGGCACCTGGGCGCTCGCGGGCGACAAATGGTTCTGCTCCAACGCCGACGCCGACCTCGCGATGGTGCTGGCGCGGCCCGAGGGCGGTCCGGCGGGCATCAAGGGCGTCGCCCTGTTCCTGCTGCCGCGCGTGCTGCCGGACGGCACGCCCAACGCCTATCGGATCGTGCGGCTGAAGGACAAGCTCGGCACCCGCTCCATGGCGAGCGGCGAGATCCGGCTGGAGGGCGCGGTCGCGTGGCTGGTCGGCGACATCAATGCCGGGTTCCGGCAGATGGCCGACATGGTCAACAACTCGCGCCTGTCGAACGGCGTGCGCGCCGCCGGCCTGATGCGCCGTGCGGTGACCGAGGCGCTGTTCGTCGCTCATCACCGCGTCGCCTTCGGCCGGCGGCTGATCGACATGGCGCTGATGCGCCGGCAGCTGGCGAAGATGGCGATGCGGGCGGAGCAGGCGCGGGCGATGATGTTCGCGACCGCCGACGCGCTGCGCCGCTCCGACGCGGGCGAGGCGGACGCCTATCCGCTGCTGCGTATCCTGACGCCGCTGATCAAGTTCCGCGCCTGCCGCGACGCGCGCGTGGTGACGGGCGACGCGATGGAGGTGCGCGGCGGTTGCGGCTACATCGAGGAATGGCCCGACCCCCGGCTGGTGCGCGACGCGCATCTCGGCTCGATCTGGGAAGGCACGAGCAACGTCGTGGCACTCGACGTCATGCGGGCGGCAAAGCGCGAGGCAGCG
>NZ_BANB01000321.1 GCF_000964365.1 Acidisphaera rubrifaciens HS-AP3
GGGGCCGTCCGCCCCCTGGTCGGCGGCGCCCTCGGCGTCCGGCGTCGCGGCGGGCAGGGCGCGGGGGCGGGCGACCGGCTTGCGGCCGAGATAATGTTCGAGGACTTGGTCGGGCGGCCCGTCGTCGCGGATCTGTCCCTGATCGAGCCAGATCACCCGGTTGCACCACGCGGCCACGATTTCCTCGGCGTGCGAGGACAGCACGAGGATGTCGGCGCCGCGGACCATGTCCTCCAGCCGCGCCTGCGCCTTGGCCAGGAAGGTGCTGTCGCCGGCGAGGAACCATTCGTCCATCAGCAGCACCTGCGGCCGGATCGCGGTCGCCAGCGCGAAGCCGAGGCGGATCACCATGCCGGAGGAGTAGATGCGCATCGGCAGGTCGAGAAAGTCGCCCAGTTCGGCGAAGCTTTCCACGTCGTCCTCGAGCTGCGTCAGCGCCCGGCCGCCCAGGCCGTGATAGCGCCCGCGCAGGCGGATGTTCTCCCGCCCGGTCAGCTCCATGTTCATGCCGAGATTGGGATCGAGCAGCGCGCTGATGCTGCCGGCGACGCGTATGTGGCCGATCACCGGCTCGTAGATACCGGCGAGCGTGCGCAGCAGCGTCGTCTTGCCGGCGCCGTTGTGACCGATCAGCCCCAGCCGGTCGCCGCTGCGCAGGGTGAAGCTGATGTCGCGCAGCGCCTGCACCACGACGCGGCTCTGGCTGTCCTTGCCGAGCCGGCCGGACGCGGCGGCGAACACGGTCTTTTTCAGGCTGCGGGCGTTGCCGTGATACAGGGGAAAGAGGACGGACACACCGTCGGCGTCGATGCCGACGGTGTTGCGGTCCAGCGGCGTCGCGCGGTCCATGCTCATACCCAGAACGCGACGCGCCCGCGCGTGCGGGTGAAGACGGCCCAGGCGCCGAGGCACAGCACGATGCTCCAGCCGATGCCGCTGGCATAGGTGACCGGGTTCGGCAGATGGCCGAGCAGCGGCGCGCGCACCAGTTCGGTCAGCGCGAAGAAGGGATTGAGCCGCAGCCACAGCTTCTCGCCGCCGATCTGGTCGGGCGTCCACATGATGGCGCTGACGAAGAACGCGATCTGCATCACGCTGCCGATGATCTGCGGCACGTCGCGGAAGCGGGCGCAGACGGCGCCCAGCAGCAGGCAGACCGCGACGCTGTCCACCAGCCACACCACCGCACCCGGGATCGCCAGCGCCGCGACCCGCCCCGGCCAGATCGAGAAGAAGGCATAGACGCCGACGATGACGATGATGTTGTGCGCCAGCACCAGCACGTTGCGCACCACGCAGCGCCAGGCGTGCATGCTGAGCGGCAGGCGGACCGAGCGGATGATGCCGTCGGCGGAGGTGAAGCACAGGCAGGCGTCGCCCACCAGCGTGCCGATATAGCCCCACAGCGTCAGCGACAGCGCCAGGAACGGCAGGTAGTCGCGCAGTTCCATGTGAAACAGCGTCGAGTACAGGAAGCCGAGGGCCGCCACCATGATCATCGTCGACAGGGTGAGCCACAGCGGGCCGAGCAGGGAGCCGCGGTAGCGCAGCTTGATGTCGAGCCAGCCGAGGATCGTCGCCAGCCGCAGCAGCGCCAGGCCCTCGCGCATGTCGGTCCGCGCGAGGCGCGCGCGGGCCGGGCGCGTCATGTTCGCGGACAGGTCGAGGAGCGCCATCGGCGGGCGGGCCAGGCCTTCGGGCGGTGTCGGAGCGACGTAGGTCATCGCGCGCGGCGTAGCCGATACGCCCCTCTGTCGCAATCCGGACACGCTGTCCGGCCCGGCCTCGCGGCGGCGTATTTTTCCGGGCGTTATCGTATTGACGCACCCGGCGCGGTCTGGACTGTTGATGCTGGTCAAAGCATGGCTTTGTGTCGGGGCAGGAATGCATCTCCGTCTTGCCTCGTAAGGCGAAGTCGTTTAGGGACTTAGCGAGAGTTCCTGACGAGTCACTTGAGCGGCGGCCGCCCGGCCGTCGTGCCCTCCGGCCATTCCGCCCCGGCCGTGCCACGACGGAGGATCCCCCCGCATGACGTCTCCCCGCTTTCGCCTCGTGTCGGCCTTCCGGCTGCTGCCGCATGCCCGCGCCGCCCTGGCGTCGGCGGCCCTGGCGCTGCTGGCGGCCTGCTCCGGGCAGACGGTGCAGCGGGTGGACGACGTGGCGGAGGCCCGCGTCTATGAGGCGCGCGCCCGCGGCGACTATCAGCCGCCCGGCCCCCCGGACGACCCGTGGGGCCCCTACATCACCGAGGCGGCGAAGCGGTTCGACGTGCCGGAGACGTGGATACGCGGCGTGATGCACCAGGAATCCGGCGGCAGCCTGTATCACAACGGCACGCTGGTCACGTCCTGGGCCGGCGCGATGGGGCTGATGCAGGTGATGCCGTCGACCTATGACGGGCTGCGCGACCGCTACAGCCTGGGCGACGATCCTTACAATCCGCACGACAACATCCTCGCCGGCGCCGCCTACATGCGCGAGATGTACGACATCTACGGCTCGCCCGGCTTCCTGGCCGCCTATAACGCCGGGCCGCGCCGCCTCGACGACTATCTGGCGAACCTTCGCCCGCTGCCGGCGGAGACGCGCAACTATGTCGCGCGCATCGGGCCGGAGATCGAGGGCGTGTATCCGGCCACCCGCTCGCCGGCCGAGCAATATGCGATGAACGACATCCCGACCGAGATCCCGGCCGGCCTGCGCTACGGCGGCGGCGGCGAGACGTATCAGGTCGCCCGTGCCACCACCGGCCATCGCTATGCCCGCGCGACGGAGCGGCGCTATGCCTCGGCGGAGCGCACGTCGCGCTATGCCCGCGCCGGACGGCATGGCCGCGGCCATGCCGACACGGTCGAGGTGGCGGAACTACCGCGCGGCTGGAAAGGCCGGTCCAGCATCGAGCCGCGCGTCTATGCCACCGCCGCCCGCGTCGGCCATGGCGGCGGCTGGCACCTGATCAATTCGGCGCAGGCGGCCGAGACGTTGCCGCTGCGCCGCGGGTCGGTGCAGATCGCCGCCTTCGGGACCGATCGCGGCGGCCGCGGGAGCCATGCCGCCGCCGGGCGCGAGCACGCATCGGCGCATGGCCGGTCCGCGTCCTGCCGGACCAAGACCTGCAGCCACAAGGGCTAGTCCGCCCGGTCAGGCGGGGCTATCGGACGCACCGGTAGCCACTGCCGTGACCGAGGCCCGATGACCGACACCGCCGGCTTCTCCGCCCTCACGCCACTTCTCGCGCCGCGCAGCGTCGCCGTGATCGGCGCATCCGACGACCCCCGCCGCATCGGCGGCCGGCCGATCGCCTATATGCGGGCGGGC
>NZ_BANB01000320.1 GCF_000964365.1 Acidisphaera rubrifaciens HS-AP3
GGCGCGCAGCCCGGTGAAGCTGCCCGGCCCGACCGTGACGGCCACCAGATCGAGGTCGGCCGGCGTGCGCCCCGCCGCGGCAAGCGCCCCGTCCACGAGGTCCGCCAGCCGCGCCGCCTCGCCGCGGCCGCCGTCGCCCATCCGCACGGCCACGGTGTCGTCGCCGTCGATCAGCCCGACCGTCGCCCGGTCGCCGGCGGCGTCGAGGGCAAGAATGCGCATGCGTGCAAGGTTCATCGGCATGACCGGTCCGTCGAATTGGCCGCGCAGCATAACCCGCAAACGCCCGCGGCGGCCCGTGCCCTTGCCCGACTCCGGACGGCTGCCAGATCAAGGGGGCGATGGTGCATCTCATGAAGCTCGCCGTGGGCGTCCGCGATGCCGCGCATCTGCGCGAATTGCAGGCCGCGCGGGCGGCGGCGATGGCGCCGCTGCGTCACCAGACGCGCCACGCGCCCCGCCGGGTGGACGAGATCATCGGCGGGGGCTCGATCTATTGGGTGATCCAGGGCGCCCTGTCGGTGCGGCAACGCGTGCTGGAGATCGTGCCCGGACAGTGGGACGACGGCAGCGCCTGCGCCGCGCTGATCCTCGACCCCGGGCTGGTGCCGGTGGTTCCCCGGCTGATCAAGCCGTTCCAGGGCTGGCGGTACCTCGCCGCCGCGGACGCGCCGGCCGATCTCGACACGGCGCGGCCGCGTCAGCGCGGCGCGGAGGCGTTGCCGCCGGCGCTGCGGCGCGAGCTGGAGAGCCTCTGCCTGCTCTAGCGCCGCGCCCGTTCGCTGATTGCTGCCGATGGGACGCAGCCCCCGGATAATTACAGGGCACTAGTAGTTTTCGTTCACATTCCGCGTTAGCTGCCTGCTAGATACCGTCCAGTGCAGGACTTCGCTGCACGACACTCTCTGGAGCCTGATCCACGTGCGACACTTCCGCCGCGCCCTGCTGGCCTGCGTTGGCCTCTCGGCCCTGATCCTCGGGGCCGCCGCCGCGCAGGCCGCCACCACGAGCCACCATCATCATCACCACTCGGGCCACCACACGCACCGGCATACCCAGGCCTCCGTGTCCGGCCACACACGGACCTAAACCCGCCCGGCCGTCGACGCCTCAGGAGGCGGCGACGGCCTCGGCCTGGCGCATGACGCGCAGGAAGTTGCCGCCCCACAGCGCGGCCAGCGCCTCCGGTTCGTAGCCGCGGCGCAGCAATTCGGCGGTGATGTTGGGGCTGTCCGCCGCGTCCCGCCAGCCGACGAAGCCGCCGCCGCCGTCGAAATCCGAGCCGATTCCGACATGGGCGATGCCGATCCGCCGCACCGCATAGTCGATGTGGTTGCAGAAATCGGCGACGGTCACCTCGCTCTCCCGCGCCCGCAGCCGCACGAAGCCGGAAACGGCGGTCACCTGCACCACCCCGCCCACGTCGCGGATGACGTCGAGCTGCTCGTCGTCGAGGTTGCGCGGATGATCGCACAGGGCGCGCATGCAGGAATGCGTGGCGACGACGGGCGTCGCGGACAGCGACGCGAGCTGCATCATGGTCGGCTTCGCGGCGTGCGAAACGTCGATCAGCAGGCCGAGCCGGTTCATCACCGCTACGGCCTCGCGCCCCAGCGCCGACAGGCCGCCATGCCGGCTCGCGCCGTCGCCGAGGTCCGGCCGCGCGATGGCGGCATCGGCCAGCGCGTTGTGGCCGTTATGGGTCATCGTGACATAGGTCGCGCCCAGCGACCGGAAGATCCCCAGCCGGTCGAGGTCGGTGCCGGCCGCGAAGCCGTTTTCCACCGCCGGGACGACGGCCACGGCGCCGTCGCGCCAGGCCTGCTCGATCGCGTCGGCGGTGGTCGCCAGCCGGGCGCCCGGGACATCGCCCATGGCACGGATGGCGAGCAGCATCGCCCTTGCCCGCTCGAAGGCGGCCTGTTCGTTGGCCGGATTGACCACGGTCTGCGGCACGAAGGCGGCGAAGAAGCCGCCGGCCAGGCCGCCGCGCCGCATCTTCGGCAGGTCGACCCGCCGCTCGCCGTCGGCGGCGAAGCCGGGACCCTCGGGCCAGGGGATGTCGATATGCGTATCGAGCGCGAGCAGCCTGGCATGGATGGCGGTGTGGCCGTCGCGCGGAGTCTCGGGTGCTGCGTCCATCGTCAGGCCGCCTTTCCCGCCGCCTCGCCGATCGCCGGCACGTCCCCGGTCAGGCCGGCCAGCACCTCTGCCACGTGGCGGACCTGTACGTGGCTGCCCAGGCGCTGCAGCCGCCCAGCCATGTTCAGCAGGCAGCCCATGTCGCCCGCAAGCAGCAGCGGCGCGCCCGTCGCGGTCACGTTGGCGGCCTTGTCGCTCGCCATACGTACCGAGATGTCGGGATACTTGACGCAGAACGTGCCGCCGAAGCCGCAGCAGACATCCGGATCGGTCATCTCCCGCACCGTCGCGCCGGCCGCCGCCAGCAGCCGTCGCGGCTGGTCGTGCACGCCGAGTTCGCGCAGCCCCGCGCATGAGTCGTGATAGGTGACCTCGCCGCTCCAGCCGCCCGGCGGCCGCTCCATGCCGAGCACGTCGGTCAGGAAGCTGGTCAGCTCGAAGGTACGCGCCGCCAGCGCGTCCGCCCGTGCCCGCAGATTGGGATCGTCGTCGAACAGATGCGGCATGTGCGTGCGCAGCATGCCGCCGCAGGAGCCGGACGGCACCACGACGTAGTCGAAACCGCCGAACGCATCGAGGATGCCGTGGGCGAGGTCGGTCGTGGTGGCCCGGTCGCCGCTGTTATACGCCGGCTGGCCGCAGCAGGTCTGGGCGCGCGGCACCTCGACTTGGCAGCCGGCGGCTTCCAGCAGGCGGATGGCGGCGAAGCCGACGGTGGGACGATAGAGATCGACCAGGCAGGTGACGAACAGGCCGACACGTGGGCGCGACTGCAACATGCCGCTAAACTAGGGGCAACCGCGCGGGTCTGAACAGTCTGCCGTCCGGCCAGGGGGATGCACGGGGCGGGGCCCCGCTGTATCGGCGGGGTGCGCCACCCCATATGCTGTGGCCCAACCTGAACCGGGAACCGCCCATGCGCCGTACGTCCGTCCTGCTCGCAGCCGCCGCCGCGCTGGCGCTCGCCGTCACGCCGGTGCCCGTCGATGCGCGCGCCGGCAGCGGCTCGTCGATGGGCAGCCGCGGCAGCATGACCTTTTCGGCGCCGCCCGCCACGCGCACCGCGCCCTATTCCGCGCAGCCGATGCAGCGGAGCATGACGCCGCAGCCGGGCTACGCGCCGCAGCGCGGCTATGGCGGGATGATGGGCGGCTACGCGGGCAACCGCTCGCCCTTCATGTCCGGTCTGCTCGGCGGGCTGTTGGGCGCGGGGATCGGCGGGCTGCTGTTCGGCGGCGGCCTGTTCGGCGGCATCCATGGCGGCTTCGGCTTCCTCGGCTTCCTGCTGCAGATCTTCCTGATCTTCCTGGTGGTCCGCTGGCTCGTGCGCCGCTTCCTCGGCGGCCAGCCTGCCATGGCCAACGGGCCGGGTCTGTTTGCCCGCCAGGGCGGCATGCCGGGGGGCATGGGGGGCAGCGTCCCGGGAGGCGGCATGCCGATGGGCGGGGGCGGCGGCGGCCGGCGGCCGGTGACCATCGCGCCGGCGGATTATCAGGCGTTCGAACAGATCCTGCAGGCGGTGCAGGCGGCATGGAGCCGGCGCGACCTGCCGGCGCTGCAGCGGATCGCGACCCCGGAGATGGTCGCCTATTTCAGCGAGCAGCTGGCCGATCAGGCCAGCCGGGGCGTGGTCAACACCGTCACCGACCTGCGGCTCCTGCAGGGTGACCTCGCGGAGGCCTGGGCGGAGCAGGGGCGCGAATACGCGACCGTCGCGATGCGCTTCTCGATGATCGACGTCACCCGCGACGCGGCCGGGCGGGTGGTGGACGGCAGCCCCACCGAGCATGTGACGGCGACCGAGATCTGGACCTTCCTGCGCGCGCCCGGCGGCCAGTGGGTGCTGTCGGCGATCCAGCAGGCGCGCTGACCCGGCGGCGCACGGCATGCCGATCCGTTCGGGGGCGGCCCGGCTGGCCGGGGTGATCGGCTGGCCGGTCGCCCATTCCCGCTCGCCGCGTCTGCATAACGCCTGGCTCGACCGGCACGGCATCGACGGCGCCTATGTGCCGCTGCCGGTGCGGCCGGAGGCGTTCGAGACGGCGGTCCGGGGGTTGGCCGCGGCAGGCTTCGCCGGCGCCAACGTCACCATCCCGCACAAGGAGGCGGCGCACGCCCTGTGCGATCGGCGGGACGAGGCCGCGTCGCGGGCCGGGGCGGTCAACACGCTGATCTTTCATGCCGACGGGACGATCGAGGGGCGCAACACCGACGGCTGGGGCTTCATCGCGAGCCTGCGCGCCGGCGGGGTCGATCCGGCGGCGGGGCCGGCGCTGGTGCTGGGCGCGGGCGGCGCC
>NZ_BANB01000319.1 GCF_000964365.1 Acidisphaera rubrifaciens HS-AP3
CGTCGCGCGCCTGCCGGCCCCGTCCGCCCCGTCCCCCGCCGCGGGCAGCAGCAGCGGCAGCGGCTTCAGCCTGCCGGTGCAGGTCGATCTGCGCACGCTCGCGGTCGCGCGGCTGACGGTGGGGGCACCGGTCGCGGGCCATGCGGCAACCGTCGCGGTCGAAGGCCACGCGCATGTCGTCACCCTGCGGGACCTCACCGCGCATCTGGCGCTGACGCGCGTCGACGGGTCCGGCACCTACACGCTCGACGCCGGTATCGACGGCACGCACGTCGACGCCCATGCGGTCGTGCATGAACCGCCGGGCGGCCTGATCGGCGGCATCGCCGGGCTGACATCGATCGGCGCCATCGACGCCGATGCGCAGGCGCGCGGTCCGATGGACGCCATCGCCGCGCGGCTGCGGCTGGCCGCCGGACCGCTGCGGGCGGACGCGCACGGTACGGTGGACGTCAAGGATTCAACGCTCGACGTCGCGCTCGACGCGCACGCGCCGGCGATGACGCCCGCGCCCGGGATCGGCTGGCAATCGGTCGCGATCGACGCGACGGCCAAAGGCGGCTTCACCACCCCGCATGCCGACGGCACGGTCGCGATCGACGGGCTGACCGCGCCAGGCACGAAGATCGCCGCGATCGCCGCGAACATCAGCGGCGATGCCGGCCGCGTGGCACTCGATGCAACGCTGCGGGGCCTGTCGATTCCCGGGCCGAAGCCCGACCTGTTCGCCGCGGCCCCGGTCGCCATCACCGCGACGGCGGCGCTGAAGCCGGCGGAGAAGCCGGTCACCTTGCACATCACGCACCCGCTGCTCGACGCGACGGCGACCGGCACGGTGGGCCAGGTGATCGACGCGGCGCTCACGCTGAAGGTGCCCGATCTCGCGCCGCTCGCCGCGATCGGCGGCGTGGATCTCCGCGGCCGCACGACGCTGACGCTGACCGCGCATCGCGCCGGGTCGGTGACGGCGGCGACGCTTTCGGGGACGATCGGCATCGACGGCGGCATGGCGCCGGTGCCGGCGCTGATCGGCCCGGCGGCGCATATCGACGCGGCGGCCACGCTCGACGGCAGCAAGGTGACGCTCGACCGCCTCAAGCTCGACGGCCGCACCCTCGCGCTCACCGCGAACGGGCATTATCGCGGCGATACGGTCGATGCCGCCTATGGCGTCACCCTGGCCGACCTGTCGGTGCTGGCGCCCAGCGTCGCGGGCAACATCGCGGTGGCCGGCCACGCGCGCGGGACGCTCGACAATCTCGCCGCCGATGCGCAGGCCACGGGCGAGGTCACGGCCAAGGGCGTGCGCAGCGGCAAGCTGACGCTCGACGCGCGCGCGACCGGGCTGCCTGGACGGCCGGACGCGGACATCACCGCGCGCGGCGCGCTGGACGGATCGCCGGTCGACCTGCACCTCGCGGCGGCGCGCGCGGCGGACGGCGCGCTGCATGTCACGCTCGACCGGCTGGCCTGGAAGTCGCTCGGCGGGAAGGCGACGCTCGACCTGCCGGCGGGCGCGACGCTGCCGCTCGGGACGGTGCGGCTCGGCTTCGGGCGGCTCGATGACTTGCGCCCGCTGCTCGGCATGCCGCTCGCGGGCAGCGTCGATGTCGCGCTCGATCTGACGCGCGACGCGGCGAAGGCGAAGCTCACGGCGCGCAACGCCGGTCTCGCCGGGCGCGCGAGCGTGGGGACGGCGGACGTGACGGCGACGGTGCGCGACCCGCTCGGCCATGCCGTCGTCGATGCGACGGCGACCGCCGACGGCATCCGCGCGGGCGCGATCGGCGGGCGCGCGCGGGTGACGGTGCGCGGCCCGAAATCGGCGCTTGCCGTGAATGCCGACGCGTCGCTGCGCAACCTCGCGGGCGCGGATGCGACGGTCGCGACGGCGCTGGTGCTGGATGCGACGGCCAAGGATGCGCGGGTGTCGACCCTGACGGCGACGTGGAAGGGCGAGACGGCGCGGCTGCTGGCGCCGGTGCGGATCGGCTTCGCCAACGCGGTGACCGTCGACCGTCTACGCGTGGGCGTGCAGCAGGCGGTGCTTGATCTCGCGGGCCGGCTGTCGCCGACGCTCGATCTGACGGCGCGGCTGTCGAACGTGACGCCGGCGCTGGCCGCGCCCTTCGCGCCCGGGCTGAAGGCGGACGGCGTCATCAATGCCGAGGCCCGCATCGCCGGCACCCCGGCGCGACCGACGGGCACGGTGCGCGTCGACGCCACCGGCCTGCGGCTGCGCGAGGGACAGGCGGCGGCCATTCCGCCCGCGAGCCTGCACGCGACGGCGACCCTCGTTGGCACCAGCGCCCGCCTCGACGCGCGGGCCGAGGCGGGACCGCGCGTCAGCCTGACGATGGGCGGCACCGCCCCGCTCGGCGCCGGGGCGATCGACCTGCATGCGCGCGGACGCGTCGATCTCGCGGTGCTCGACCCCGTGCTTACCGCCGCCGGCGAGCGGGCGCGCGGCATCGTCACCCTCGATGCCGGCGTCGGCGGGACGCTCGCGCACCCGCAGCCGACCGGCTCGGTCACGCTCGCCGACGGCGACGTGCAGGACTACGTGCTGGGCGCGCGCCTGTCCGCGATCAACGCCCGGCTCGACGCGGTGGGCGAGACGGTACGGCTGACCCGTCTGACGGCGCGCGCGGGGCCGGGCACCGTCGATGCCCACGGCAGCGTGGGCGTGACCGGCGACATGCCGGTGGACGTGACGCTGACGATGCGCCGCGCCCGGCCGCTCGCGTCGGACCGGCTGACGGTGAACCTGGACTCCGACCTGACGGTGAAGGGCGCGATCGCGACGGGAGTGGCGGTCGCGGGCGACGTGCGCATCACGCGGGCCGATATCCGCATCCCCGACAAGCTGCCGACCTCCGTCGCGACGCTGAAGGTCATCAATGCCCGGCAGCCCCCGGTCGCGCCACCGCCGCCGAAAAGGGCGCCGGATATCGGCCTCAACCTCACGCTGTCCGCGCGCCAGGTGTTCGTGCGCGGGCGCGGCCTCGACGTGGAACTGGGCGGCCACATGCGGCTGAAGGGCACAGCCGCCAATCCCGTCCCGTCGGGCGGGTTCGACATGCGGCGCGGCGACCTGTCGATCGCGGGGCAGACGCTGACTTTCACCAAGGGCGACGTCTCCTTCAACGGCGCGGGCATCGCCGATCCGGCGCTCGATTTCGTCTCCGTCACGACCAACGGCACGACCGTCGCGACGCTCACCGTGGGCGGCACGGCGAACAATCCGAAGATCACCCTGTCATCGGTGCCGGAGCTGCCGCAGGACGAAATCCTCGCGCAGATCCTGTTCCACCGCAGCGCGAGCCAGCTATCGCCGCTGGAACTGGCGGAGGCGGCGGCGGCGCTCGCCTCGTTCAGCGGCGTCGCCGGCGTCAGCAACCCGCTCGACCGGGTACGCTCCGCCCTCGGCCTCGACCGGCTCGATGTCGGCAGCGACGCCAACGGCAACGCCCAGGTCACCGCCGGCCGCTATGTCGCGCGCGGCGTCTTCGTGGGCGCCAAGCAGACGGCATCCGGCGGCACGCAGGCCGACGTGCAAATCGACCTCTACAAGGGGCTGAAGCTGGAGGGGCTGGCCGGCACCGGCGGCGGCACGGCGACGGGCACCAACGCCGCCGGGCTGTCGAGCAGCACCGGCTCCGGCGTCGGGCTCACCTACCAGTTCGAGTACTGATCGGACGCGGCTATAGCTTGTAGTAGTGCAGCGTCATGTGGACATGCACGGCGCCGTCCGGGAGAACGCTGAAACGCGCGTCATCCCATTTCGGCGGCCCGAAATTAATCGGCGCATCGTTGGAAAAGCCGATGCCGTTTTCCGGAAAGCCCAGCAGGTCGCGCCTGACCTCGCGCCAGTCGTGTTCATCGAGGAAACCCTGTGCCGCGTATTCGCCCGGCGGCACGTCGAGGAAGACGACCGTCGTGGTACCCTGCTTCGAGGGAACCGCCTGATGGATCGTGCAGGTCTTCTGCAAAAAGGTGGCCTGCGGGCAGATCGCGACGCGCACGTGACCGAGATTGCTGCGCACGTTGGTCACGGTCACGATGATCTCACCCGCCCGCGCCGGCGCCGCCGCCGCGAGGGCGGCGATCAGCCCGTAGGATAGGCCCGGCCCCGCCACGTCGCGGGCCGCCCGCGCGCCGCGCGCCAGCGCGCGGCATATTGCAGCCACAGCAGCGCGAGGACGGAGACGGGCTGCATCCAGGCATCGGCCGGATGCTGGCGAAAGCGCAGCGCGACCAGCAGGCGCAGGCCGAGCGATGCGCCCACCGCGCCCACCGCGGCGAGCGACGGGGCGAACAGCAGCAGAAGCCATGGCAGCACATGTCCTCCCAACAGCAGGCAGGTCCAGACGGGAAGGCCGACCGGCGTCGCCAGCCCCTCCGTCGCGTTCTTCGACAGACCCTCCCACACCTGCGCCGCGTCGGCATACATCCGGCACGACGCGAAGCCGGTGGCGTCGAACAGACCCGTCATGCTGCCGGCGCGGCGGAAGGCGCGCGGCAGCGTGACGCCGTCATGCAGGCTGGCGCGGATCGCGGCGTGGCCGCCGGCGCGCGCATAATCGGCACGCCGCGCGATGAACAGCTGCCCGCACCCGGCGCCCAGCCCCGCCGCCCCGAACATCCCCATCAGCGGCATCGGCAGGTAGCCGATCAGCAGCACATGGATCATCGGCAGCAGCAGCCGCTCCGCCCAGGTCACGGTCACCTGACGCGGAAAGCCGCTGGCGAGGCCGACATCGTGGCGCTGCATGTAGCCGGCCATGCGGGCCAGGGCCGTCGGCGACAGCCGCACGTCGGCATCGACGAAGACGAACAGGTCATGCGTCGCGAGCGTGGCGAGCGTCGCGCAGGCGTGCTGCTTGCCCGACCAGCCGGGCGGCAGCGGCGGGGCCTTGGCGACGCGCAGCCGCGGATCGTCGATGCCGGCCAGGATCGCGGCGGTCGCGTCCGTCGAATGGTCGTCGAGCACGATCACCTCGACCTGCACGTCCCGGCTGGCGAGCACGCCCGCCACCGAAGCGGCGATGTTCGCCTCCTCGTTGCGGGCGGGGATCAGCACGGAGACGGCGGGCAGGCCGTGCGCGGGCCGCGGCGTGCGGTAGACGGCGAGATTGAGCAGCGCCATCAGCAGCGGCGCGAGGGCGAGGATCAGAACGAGGGTCGTCATGCTTCATGGCTCGGGTCGAAACGGCGCAGTCGCGACCACGCGGCAAGGCGGCGGCCGGTGTCGTAGATGCCGCCGACGCCGGTGCGGCCGGCGATCAGCGTGTCGAACCGCGCCGGATCACGCGTCATCGCCGCGGCGGCGAGGCCGTCCATCGTCGTCTGCAGCCCGTCCGTCAGCCGCGCCTGCCACGCCTCCACGTCGCGCGCCCCGGGCGCCGCTCCACCCGGCACGTCCGCCCCCACCGCGACGGGAGCGCCGAATGCGGCCAGCGCCTCGGGCTTGCTTTCGTTCCAGAACGTGTATTCCAGCGCCAGCGGCAGCAGCACCGCGCCCCCCGTCCGCGCGAGATGCGCGATGCCGGGGCGGAGTGCCACGGGACGCACGCGGGCATCGGTGAACGCGCCCTCCGCGGTGATCCACAGCATGTTCGCCGGATCGGCCAGCATGCGCCGCGCGACCCGCAGGAACCGCGCCGCGCCGCGCGGGCCGGGATCGATGCCGAACACGCCCAGCCGGCGCATGATGCGATACTGGCGCAGCGCGTCGGCATCCATCGGGCCGTAGCCGACGCGACCGGGAAACAGCGCGCCCGCCAGCAAAAAATAGATCGCCGGGTCCCACCAGCCGGGGTGGTTGCTGTAGACGATCAGCGGCCGCCCGTCCGGCGGCGCCGGGGCGCCCCCGCGCAGCACGCGCACGCCGTGGAAGCTGCGCGCGGCATACCAGCGAAGATAGGCGACGAAGCCGCGATGCAGCGCTGCCGAACGGATCGCGACGGGATCGTCGTCGGCTGCGTCACGCACTGCGCCGCGCGTCGTTGGCGGTCAGGTCGGCATGCAGGGCGTCCGCCGCGATCCAGCCGGACATCATCACCATCGGCATGCCGGCGCCCGGATGCGCCGCCCCTCCCGCGAGATACAGGCCAGGCAGGTCGCGCGACCGGTTGCCCGGCTTGAACGCGCCGAAGAACCGGCCATGGCTCGCGAGACCATAAATCGCGCCGTCGAGCACGCGGTAGCGGTCGTGGATGTCCTGCGGCGTCAGCACGCGCTCGACGCGGATGCGGCTCTCGAGGTCGGCCATGCCGGCGCAGCGGGCGAGCTTGTCGAAGATCACGCGGCGATAGGCGGGCAGCATCCGTGACCAGTCGTGATGCGGACGGAGATACGGGGTGTGGACGAGGATATACAGCGCCTCGCCGCCCGGGGGCGCGACACCCGGCTCGGTGCGCGCGGGCGCGGCGATGTAGCAGGTCGGATCCGGCGCGGGCTCGCCCTTGTTGTAGATGTAATCGAACTCCTCCGCCGGATCGCGGGAGAAGACGAAGTCGTGGTGCAGGAGATGGTCATAGGCGCGGTCGAGGCCGAGATAGAGCACCACGCCCGAACAGGCCGGCTCGCGCTTCCAGCGGCGGGCGAAGCCTTCCTGCGGCGCCCCGCCGATCAGCTCGCGCATCGTGCGCACGCTGTCCATGTTGGAGACGACGGCGGCCAGCGGCACGCGCTCGCCGTCCGCAAGCTCGACGCCCGAGGCACGGCCGCCCTCGGTGGTGATGCGGGCCACATCGGCGCCGAGGCGCAGCTCCACGCCCAGATCGGCCGCGAGCGCGGCCAGCGCCTCCGGCACGGCGCGGGTGCCGCCGATCGGATACCACACGCCTTCCGCCGTCTGCATGTGCGCGATGCCGCACAGCACCGCCGGCGCGCCATAGGGCGAGCTGCCGACATACTGCACGAAATGGTCAAGCATCTGCGCCACGCGGGTGTCGCGCACGCGCCGGCGGATGGTGCCGGCGACCGTCGTGCCCATGCGCAGCGCCAGGATGTCCGACAGCGTCGCGAGATCCATGTTCTTGCGCATGTCGATCGTGTCGCGCAGGTCCTCGACCGACTTCCAGAAGAAGAACCGCTCCGAGATGTCGTGCAGCCGCGCCGACAGGGCGATGAAGTCGCGATAGCCGTCGGCGTTGCCGGGGCTGTAGGCGTCGAGCCCGGCCCGCATCGCGGCGACGTCCTCGCGCAGGTCGAGCACGCTGCCGTCGTCGAAGAAGCAGCGCCATTGCGGGTCGAGCCGGCGCAGGTCGAGCACATCCTCCATCCGTCGCCCGGCCTCGGCATAGATGCGTGCCAGCACGCCGGGCACGGTCATGATGGTCGGGCCCATGTCGAAGCGGAACCCGTCCTGCTTCCATTCCGCCGCCTTGCCGCCGAGCCAGTCGTTCTTTTCGAACAGCGTGACGGGATGGCCGCGCGCGGCGAGCACGCAGGCCGCCGCGAGGCCGCCCAGCCCGCCGCCGATGACACCGATGCGGCCCATGCTCACAAAGCCTCCATGATCGCCGGTTCGAGCCGCGGCGGGCGGGCCGGCATCGCGATGCCGGCGGGGATGTCCAGACCAAGATCGTCCGCCGCGAGACGCGCGGAGATGCGCGCGCTCTCGAAGATCGTCGGCAGCCCGCTGCCGGGATGCGTGCCGCCGCCGACCAGATAGACGCCGTCGATATCGTCGAACCGGTTGTGCGGCCGGAACATCAGCATCTGATCGAGCGAGTGCGCGAGGTTGAACGTCGCGCCCTTGTGGATCGCCATGTCGCGCTCCCATTCGAGCGGCGTGATCACCTGCTCGAAGCGTATCCGCCGTTCAAGATCCTCGATCCCCAGGGCCGCGAGCCGGTCGAGCGCTAGACGCCGGTAGCGCGCCCGCTCGGCGATCCAGTCCGGCCCCTCCGGCCGGTTATGCCCGACCGGGATCAGCACATACAGCGTGGAATGGCCCGGCGGCGCCAGCGTCGGGTCGGTCACGCTGGCATTGTGAACGTAGAAGGATGGCCGCCCGGGCGGCGCGCGCCCCGCCTCGATCTCCGCGATGTTGCGGCGGTATTCGTCGGCCAGCACGATCGTGTGGTGACCGAGCGTGTCGATGCGTCCCTCGATGCCGAGGTACAGCATGAACGTCGAGCACGAGAACGACTTGCGCGCGATCCGCCGGTCCGTCCAGCGGCGGCGGGCGCTGTCGGGCACGAGCGTCGTCATCGCATGGGCGAAATCGGCGTTGATGAACAGCGCGTCATAGCGCTCCGTCCGGTCCGCGAAGCGCAGACCCCGGGCGCGGCCGTCCTCGACCAGGACCTCCTGCACCGGATCGTCGAGATGGATGCGCACGCCCATGCCGCGTGCGACGCGCGCCATGGCGTCGATCACGGCGCCGCAGCCGCCGCGCGGATGCCAGATGCCGTATTCGTGCTCCATGAACGCCAGGATGGTGAACAGGCTCGGGCACCGGAACGGCGACATCCCCAGATATTTGCTCTGGAAAGAAAAGGCGAGACGCACCCGCTCGTCGCTGAAATAGCGCGCCAGATCGCGTTCGACCGTGCTGAGCGGCCGCATCGCCGGCAGCGCGCGCAGCACCGTCGGGCGGAGATATTCCGCCACATGGGTGAAGGGACGCTCCAGGATCGGGCGGAAGGCGTCGAGCTTGGCGCGGTTGTCGGCCATGTAGCGCGGCAGGTTCGCCGCGTCGCGCGGACAGAAGGCGGCCACCGCCGACGCGAGGCGGTCGGGATCCCCGCTCGCCGGCAGCCGCCCGCCGCCCTCGAACACCAGCTCGTACAGCGGATCGAGCCGGATCAGCTCCACCTCCGCGTGCAGATCGTGGCCGCAGGCGGCGAAAATCTCCTCCAGGATGCGCGGGTACAGAAAAAACGTCGGGCCGA
>NZ_BANB01000318.1 GCF_000964365.1 Acidisphaera rubrifaciens HS-AP3
GCGCGATCGCCGGCGCCGGAGCGGGCCGGGGCCG
Source organism: Acidisphaera rubrifaciens HS-AP3 (assembly GCF_000964365.1). Lineage (GTDB taxonomy): Bacteria > Pseudomonadota > Alphaproteobacteria > Acetobacterales > Acetobacteraceae > Acidisphaera > Acidisphaera rubrifaciens. The sequence continues at coordinate 35 of NZ_BANB01000318.1, forward strand.
CGCGCGCGGTCGCTGTCCCTAACCCGCCGCACCAGTGGCGGTTGCGCCCGACGCATCATGCACCGCGCGCCGACGCGCGCGTCGCGGAACATTCCAGCCGGTAGGGCGGTCCCCCGATTTGGCGTTGGCCGTTATGTTCGCACAAGTTTTGCGACAACCGGTCCGGGCCTGATATGTCTGCGCCGGTCCGACCGCCATGGCGGCCCGTGCCCGCCATGGGCCGCCCCCGGAACGGACCGGCACCCGCGACCCGCGACGGACCGACCGGTAATGACGCGCCCCGGGGCGCGAAGGAGCAGACTGACGTGTGGATCGTCCGGATCGCGCTGAACCGTCCCTACACGTTCATCGTCCTCGCGCTGTTGATCCTGATCATGAGCCCGCTGGTGATCATGCGGACGCCGACCGACATCTTCCCCAACATCAACATTCCGGTGGTGGCGGTCGTCTGGACCTATAACGGCCTCAATCCCGAGGAGATGGAAGGCCGGATCACCACCGTCTATGAGCGGGCGCTGACGACGCTGGTGGACAACATCCAGCACATCGAATCGACGTCGTTCGCCGGCGAGTCGCTGGTCAAGATCTTCCTGCAGCCGAATGCCAGCCTCGATACCGCCAACGCGCAGGTGACGGCCGTCTCGCAGTTCATGATGCGGTTCATGCCGCCGGGCATACAGGCGCCGGAGATCATCAACTTTTCCGCCTCCAGCGTGCCGATCCTGCAGCTCGGCGTGTCCGGGCACGGGCTGTCGGAACAGGCGCTGAACGACCTGTCGATGAACTTCCTGCGCACGCAGCTGGTCACCGTGCCGGGGGTCACCATCCCCGCGCCCTATGGCGGCAAGCAGCGGCAGGTGATGATCAACCTCGACCCGGCGCGGCTGCAGGCCAAGGGGCTGTCGCCCGACGACGTGCTGAAGGCGGTGAATAACCAGGACGTGATCCTGCCGTCCGGCACGGCGAAGATTTCCGATTTCGAATACGACGTGAAGCTGAACGCCAGCCCGGTGACGATCGCGGCGCTGAACCTGCTGCCGATCAAGCAGGTCGGCATGACCACGGTCTATCTGCGCGACGTGGCGACCGTGAGCGACGGGTTCGCGCCGCAGACCAACGTGGTGCGGCAGAACGGCCAGCGCGGCGTGCTCGTCAGCATCCTCAAGGCGGGCGACGCCTCCACCATCGACGTGGTGGACGGGGTGCGGGCGATGCTGCCGCGCGTGCTCCAGACCCTGCCGCCGAGCCTGCGGGTGGGGGCGTTCGCCGACCAGTCCATCTTCGTCAAGGCCGCCGTCAGCGGCGTGATCCGCGAGGCGGTGATCGCCGCCGCGCTGACTGCGCTGATGATCCTGATCTTCCTTGGGTCGTGGCGGAGCACGGTGATCATCGCGGTGTCGATCCCGCTGTCGATCCTGTCCTCGGTGATGGCGCTGAGCTTCCTGGGCCAGACCATCAACATCATGACGCTGGGCGGCCTCGCCCTCGCCGTCGGCATCCTGGTGGACGATGCCACGGTGACGATCGAGAATATCGAGCGCTTCCTGGAGGAAGGCACGCCGCTGCACGAGGCGATCCTGCAGGGCGCGGCGCAGATCGCGGTGCCGGCGCTGGTCTCGACGCTGTGCATCTGCATCGTGTTCGTGCCGATGTTCCTGCTGGGCGGCGTGGCGCGCTATCTGTTCGTGCCGCTGGCGGAGGCGGTGGTGTTCGCCATGCTGGCCTCGTACATCCTGTCGCGCACGCTGGTGCCGACCATGGCGATGTATCTGCTGCGCGCGAAGCACCACGGCGCGCCGCGAGGCCTGTTCGCCCGTTTCCAGGCCGGGTTCGAGCGGCGGTTCGAGCAGATGCGCCGCGCCTATGGCCGGGTGCTGTCCGCGCTGGTCGCGCGCCGTGCGGTGTTCATCCCGGTCTTCCTGCTGGCCTGCCTGTCGGCCTTCGCGCTGGCGCCCTTCCTCGGGCAGGACTTCTTCCCCAGCACCGACAGCGGGCAGTTCATCCTGCATTTCCGCGCCAAGGCCGGCACGCGGATCGAGGAGACGGCGCGGCTGGCCGACCTGGTGGAGAACGTCATCCGCGCCGACGTGCCGGCGCGCGATCTCGACAACATCGTCGACGACATCGGCCTGCCGTACAGCGGCATGAACCTCACGCATGCCTCGTCCGGCGTGATCGGCGCCGCGGACGCCGACGTGCTGGTCTCCCTCAAGCCCGACCACGGGCCGACGGCCGAGTATGTCCGCCGGCTGCGTGTCGATATGCCGCGCCGCTTTCCGGGCATGATGTTCTACTTCCTGCCGGCCGACATGATCACGCAGATCCTGAACTTCGGCCTGCCGGCGCCGCTCGACATCAAGATCGACGGTGCGGACATCCAGGCCAACCGCGAGGTCGCCGACCGCATCCTGGCCAAGGTCAAGCTGGTCCCGGGCGTCGTCGACGCGCGCATCCAGCAGAACTTCGATTATCCGGATTTCGAGATCGACGTCGATCGCACCAAGGCGCAGCAGGCGGGCTTCACCGAGCGCGACGTGGCGGGGAGCGTGCTCGACACGCTGAGCGGCAGTTTCCAGACCGCGCCGATGTTCTTCCTCAACATGCATAACGGCGTGAACTACCAGGTCGCCACCATGGCGCCGCAATACGACGTGACGTCGCTGCGCGCGCTGGAGAACATCCCGATCACCTCGCCGACGGCGAAGCAGCCCGGCGTGCTGGCCGACGTCGCCACGCTGAAGCGGTCGCAGGAGATGGCGGCGGTCGACCACTACAACATCCGCCGCACGGTCGACATCTATGCCTCCGTCCAGGACCGTGACCTCGGGGCCGCGGGACGCGACGTCGCCCGGATCGTCGCTTCGTTCCGCCACGAGCTGCCGCGCGGCAGCTTCGTCAGCCTGCGGGGCCAGCTCGAGACGATGCAAAGCTCGTACATCAACCTGCTGTCGGGCCTCGCCTTCTCGATTCTGCTGGTCTATCTGCTGATCGTCGTCAATTTTCAGTCCTGGCTCGATCCGTTCATCATCATCACCGCCCTTCCGGCGGCGCTGGCGGGCATCATCCTCATGCTGTTCTTCACCCACACGACACTGAGCGTGCCCGCCCTGATGGGCGCCATCATGTGCATGGGCGTCGCGACGGCGAACAGCATCCTGGTGATCTCCTTCGCGCGCGACCGGCTGGCGGTGCACGGCGATTCCGTGCGCGCGGCGGTCGAGGCGGGGTTCACCCGGTTCCGGCCGGTGATGATGACGGCGCTGGCGATGATCATCGGCATGGTGCCGATGTCGCTCGGCCTCGGCGAGGGCGGCGAGCAGAACGCGCCGCTGGGCCGGGCGGTGATCGGCGGCCTGCTGCTGGCGACCGTCGCCACGCTGATCTTCGTCCCCACGGTCTTTTCGCTGCTGCACCGCGGCCGCCCGCGCCGGCCGC
>NZ_BANB01000317.1 GCF_000964365.1 Acidisphaera rubrifaciens HS-AP3
TCGCCATCGTCCCGGCGTCCGACACCGGCGCGGTCGAGATGGCGATGTGGTCGCTGCTCGGCGCGCGCGGCGTCGACGTGCTGGCCTTCGAGAGCTTCTCCGAGGGCTGGGCGACCGATGTCGTCAAGCAACTCCGCCTGCCCGACGCGCGGGTGCTGGGCGCGCCGTACGGCCGGCTGCCCGATCTGGCGCCGGTCGATTTCGCGCACGACGTGGTGCTGGCGTGGAACGGCACGACATCGGGCGTGCGCTTCCCGGACGGCGCGTGGATTCCCGCCGACCGCGGCGGGCTGGTGATCGCGGATGCGACCTCGGCCGCGTTCGCGATGCGGATGCCGTGGGACAAGCTCGATGTCGTGACCTGGTCCTGGCAGAAGGTGCTGGGCGGCGAAGCGGCGCACGGCATGCTGGCGCTGAGCCCGCGCGCGGTGGAACGGCTGGAGAGCTACAAGCCGGCGTGGCCGCTGCCGAAAATCTTCCGTCTCACCAAGGGCGGCAAGCTGATCGACGGCATCTTCGCCGGCGAGACGATCAACACCGTCAGCATGCTGTGCGTGGAGGACGCGCTCGACGCGCTGCGCTGGGCGGAGGGCGTGGGCGGCCTCGACGGACTGATCGCGCGCAGCGAGGCCAACCTCGCCGCCGTCGCGGACTGGGTGGCGCGCAGCGACTGGGCGGCGTTCCTGGCGGAGGACGCGGCGACGCGGTCCTGCACGTCGATCTGCCTGACCATCGCAGCACCCTGGTTCCGCGCCCTGCCGGCCGACGCGCAGGTGAAGGCGGCGAAGCGGATCGCGTCGCTGCTGGACCGCGAGGGCGTCGCCTACGACATCGGCCATTACCGCGACGCGCCGCCGGGTCTGCGTATCTGGGGCGGCGCGACGGTCGAGACGTCCGATATGCGGGCGCTGCTGCCCTGGCTTGACTGGGCGCACGCGGCGGTGCGCGCCGAATACATCGCGCAGGCGGCGGAGTGAACGCGATGCCCAAGGTACTCATCAGCGACAAGCTGTCGGCCGCCGCGGTGGAGATCTTCCGCTCGCGCGGCATCGAGACGGATGTGCGCACCGGCCTCTCGCCGGCCGATCTGCGTGCGATCATCGCCGACTATGACGGGCTGGCGATCCGCTCCGCGACCAAGGTGACGCGCGAGCTTCTGGACGCGGCGCCGAACCTCAAGGTCGTGGGCCGCGCCGGCATCGGCGTCGACAACGTGGACGTGAAATCGGCGACCGCGCGCGGCGTGGTGGTGATGAACACGCCGCACGGCAACACGATCACCACGGCCGAGCACGCGATCGCGATGATGTTCGCCCTCGCGCGGCAGATCCCCGACGCCTCGGCCAGCACCAAGGCCGGGCGGTGGGAGAAGAACCGCTTCATGGGCGTGGAGGTGACCGGCAAGACGCTCGGGCTGATCGGCTGCGGCAATATCGGCTCGATCGTGGCCGAGCGCGGGGTTGGGCTACGTATGAAGGTCATCGCGTATGACCCGTATCTCGCGGACAAGAGGGCGCTGGAGCTGGGCGTGGAGAAGGTGGAGCTGGACGCGCTGCTCGCGCGCGCCGACTTCATTTCGCTGCACGTGCCGATGACCGACCAGACGCGCAACATCCTGTCGCGCGCGGCGCTGGAGCGGGCGAAGCCGGGCGTGCGGATCATCAACTGCGCGCGCGGCGGGCTGATCGACGAGACGGCGCTGGCGGACCTGCTGCGCACCGGGCACGTGGCGGGTGCCGCGCTCGATGTGTTCGAGACGGAGCCGGCGACCGAAAGCCCGCTGTTCAATCTCGACACCGTGGTCTGCACGCCGCATCTGGGTGCCGCGACCGCCGAGGCGCAGGAGAACGTGGCGCTGCAGGTGGCCGAGCAGATGAGCGACTACCTGCTCAGCGGCGCGGTGACGAACGCGATCAACATGCCCAGCGTCTCCGCCGAGGAGGCGCCGCGCCTGAAGCCGTACATGGAGCTGTGCCGCCTGCTCGGCAGCTTCGCCGGCCAGCTCAGCTCGGCCAAGGAAGGCGTGATCCGCCGCGTCGTCATCGAGTACGAGGGGCTGGCGGCGCAGATCAACCACAAGCCGACGACGGCGGCGGCGCTGGCCGGCGTGCTGGCGCCGATGATGGACAGCGTCAACATGGTCAACGCGCCGGTCGCCGCGCGCGAGCGCGGCATCGACGTGGCGGAGACGGTGCACGAGCGCGACAGCGAGTTCCAGACGCTGGTGCGCATCACCATCGAGACGTCAGGCCAGACGCGCTCGATCGCCGGCACCCTGTTCGCCGGCTCGCGTCCGCGCATCGTGGAGATCAAGGGCATCCCGGTCGATGCCGGCTTCGCGCGGCACATGCTGTACGTGACGAACGAGGACCGGCCCGGCTTCGTCGGCCGCTTCGGCGCGCTGCTGGCCGGGGCGGGGATCAACATCGCGACCTTCCATCTCGGCCGTGCGGAGCGGGGCGGCGATGCGATCTGCCTCGTCTCGCTCGACGAGGCGGTGCCGACCGACGTGCTGGCGATGGTGCAGACCCTGCCGATGGTGCACCAGGCGACGCCG
>NZ_BANB01000316.1 GCF_000964365.1 Acidisphaera rubrifaciens HS-AP3
CCGCCGTCATAGCGCTGCAGGTCGAGCACCCGCGACGCCGCGCGCTGGATCTGTCCCGCCCGGTCGGGACCGGCGAGCGGACCGTCGGGCAGGAACACCAGCCCCATCCCCTTGCTCGTCGCCTGTTCGAGGCAGAGCAGCGGGTAGTCGGCCAGCGCGCGCACCAGCCCGGCCACGTCATAGCGCGTCACGCCGCCGTAGCTCGCGGTCGCGGACCAGGTGTCGGCCACGAAACGCCCGGCCGCGGGATCGAGCGCGACCTGTCCGCCCGCCGGCACCTCGGTCACGGTCACGACGCTGACCGGCGGGCGGGAGGGGCGGACCGTCAGCGCGGTCGTGCGGGTGACGGCGAAACCGCCCGGCCCGTGCACCGCCAGACGCATCACCGCCCGCCCCGCCCCGGTCGCGCGCAGCAGGGCGATCGGCGTCGCCTGCGCGCCGGGCGCGAGGTCGGCCGACAGATGCGCGGGGCCGGCGACGGCCAGCGGCCCCTCGGTCGAGACATCGACCGTGGCCGCACCCGCCGGCAGGTCGAGGTTGTGCAGCAGCACCGTCAGCCGCGCCTCGTCGCCGGGGGCCAGGAAGCGCGGGAGCAGCGGCTCGGCCACGAGCGGGTCGCGCACCAGCACATCGGCGCTCGCGCTGCCGATGCGCGCGCCCTGCCAGGTCACCGCCATCAGCCGCACCCGCCCGGCGAAATCCGGCAGGTCGATCGGGATGCGCGCGACGCCGTCCGGCCCGGCGCGCACGGGGCCGGCGAACAGCGAGACGGTGCGGATCGGAATGTCGGGCAGCGCATAGCCGGCGTCGCCGCCCTGCTGCAGCACCGTTGCATCGCCGGTCGCCGGGGCGATCAGCCGGCCCCAGTCGTCGCGTATGTCGATGCCGAGCCGGCGGCGGCCCAGGAAATGCGGCGCGGGATCGGGGCTGACGAAGCTCGTCAGGCGCAGGATGCCCTCGTCCACCGCGGCGAGCGTGACCCAGGCGCCGGGATCGGTGTGCACGGGCACCACCGCCTGCGCGCGCGGGGGCAGCTTGTCGGGCACGTCGATGCGCGCGGCGATGGTGCGCCCCGCCGGGTCGATGCCGATCCAGGCCAGCCCGATCGCGCGCTCCGCCCGTGCGCCCGCCGCCGCCGGGCGGTAGGCGTGGACGACGACATAGGCGCCCGGGCCCCAGTCGGCGCCGACCGGCACGTCGAGGTCGGTGCCCTTGGCGCTGACCGTGACGTTGCGCAGCAGATGCACCCGGCCCGTCAGCACCAGCAGCGTCGCCTGCCCGTCGAACGGCGCGGCGACATGCACGCGCGCCGTCTCGCCGGGCCGGTGCGTCGCGCGGTCCACCGCGACGTCGAGCGGATCGGGGACATCGGGATTGTCGGTCGCCACCCAGCCGGCGCGGAACCGGTAGGACGTCGCGGCGAGACCG
>NZ_BANB01000315.1 GCF_000964365.1 Acidisphaera rubrifaciens HS-AP3
CCGCCATCGCGGCATCGCGACCGGCGTGTTCAACTGCGCGTCCTCGCTCGGCACGGCGATCTCGATGCCGCTGCTGACCTTCCTGATGCTGTGGGTCGGCTGGCGGGGCATGTTCATGCTGATGGGCGCGGCGGGGCTGGCCGTCGCCGTCCTTTGGTACGCGGTCTATCGCGATCCCGGCCAATGCGGCCTGACGGCGGAGGAGGACGCATACCGCCATGACGGCGACCCGCCCGACCGCACGACGCGGCTCGGCTTCGCCGAATGGCGCGCGCTGTTCCGCTACCGCACCACCTGGGGGATGATCGGCGGCTATTTCGGCACGATCTACCTGACCTGGGTCTATACGGCGTGGCTGCCCGGATACCTGGAGATCGAGCGGCACATGAGCGTGCGCGGCACCGGGTTCGCCGCCGCCGTGCCCTTTGCCTGCGGCGTGATCGGCAGCCTGTTCGGCGGGTGGTTCGCCGATTGGCTGATGCGCCGGGGCGTGGCACCGATGGCGAGCCGGCAATGGCCGGCGGCGGCGGCGCTGGTCGGCACCGCCGGCTGCACCGTCGCGGCGGCCCTGGTGGCGAGCAACGCGCTGGCGATCGCCTTCATCTCCGCCGCGCTGTTCCTCGTCTATGTCACCAGCACCTGCGCGTGGGCGCTGAGCTCGGTCGCGGTGCCGACCAACTGCACCGCCTCGATCGGCGCGATGCAGAACTTCGGTGGCTATCTAGGCGGGGCGCTGGCGCCGACGGTGACCGGGGAGATCCTGGCCCGCACCGGCTCGTTCACCGGGGCGCTCGTCGCCGGTGCCGCGATCGGTGTCGTCTCGGCGCTGTCCTATCTGCTGGTGGTCGGGCGGGCGGTGACCGCGGAGGACATGGAGGCCGCGCTCCGCCGGCCGGCTACTGGCAGGACAGGGCCGAGCCGGTGAACTCCTGCGCATAGGCGCTGGCGCCGGCTGGCGGGCACAGGACGCGCAGCGCGATGGCGCCCCCTCCCGTACCGGCCGCCGACGCGGCGGCGGCGCTCCCCGAGGCCCCGTTACCGGACGCCCCGTTACCCAACGCCGCGTTGCCGGACGCCGCAGTCGAGCCGAAGGCGCCCGAGCCAGTGGCGGTGCTGCCGGTGGCGGACGTGCCGGTCCCGTTCGTGACGACCCCGCCCACGGCCACGCCCCCGACCGCTACCGCGCCGGCGACGCCGCCGTTGATGGTGGTCACGAAGGACTGGCCGTAGCT
>NZ_BANB01000314.1 GCF_000964365.1 Acidisphaera rubrifaciens HS-AP3
CGCCGACGAACAGGTGCCCCTGATAGATCGTGCGCCCGTTCGCCGGAAAGGCGGGACAGGCGAAGGCGAAGCCCGCGCCCAGCGCGTGCAGCAGCGCGTCCGCCACCGGGCCGATATTGCCCTCCGCCGTGCTGTCGAAGGTCGAGCAGTACTTGAAGAACATCTGCCGGCAGCCGGCGGCCTGCAGCCAGCGCAGCGCGGCGAGGCTCTGGTCCACCGCCTCTCGCGGCGGCGTCGTGCGCGACTTGAGCGCGACCACCACGGCATCGACGTCCGGCACCGGCGTCGCGGCATCCGGCACCCCGATCAGCTGCACCGTCCGCATGCCGGTGCGCACCAGCATGGACGCGAGATCGGTTGCGCCGGTGAAGTCATCTGCGATGCAGCCGAGCAGGGGCATGGCGCGGTTCCTTGTGCGTGGGCGGTCGGGTAGGGGCCGGCCGCCTCGAAGCGTCAGCCGGCGGCCAGCGCGTCCGCGGCCGCGACGAAGGCCGCCGCCTGTGTCGTCCATCCGGGCAGTGCCTGACCGCTTTGCCACGCGGCCTCGGCGAACGCGGCGCGCAACTCGTCGCTGAAGATCAGCCGGCGCAGCGCCTTCGACAAGCCGTCCAGATCCTCGGCATCCAGCACGACGCCGGCCTCCGGCGGCACGTCCGCGCCGGCCTCGCCGCCGGCGCCGATCACCGGCGGCACGCCGCGACGCAACGCCTCGGCCGCCGCCATGCTGCTCGCCTCCCAGGCCGACGCGAGCGCGAACAGGTCGGCGTCGCGCCAGATT
>NZ_BANB01000313.1 GCF_000964365.1 Acidisphaera rubrifaciens HS-AP3
GCGTCGCCGTGGGCAAGACCGGCACCGCGACGGTGAGCCAGACGGAGCTGATCGCGGCGCTGCATCGGCGCGAACTGCTCTCGCTCGACGACAAGACGGTCAGCCGCGACGACGCCGTCGCGCGCGTCGCGGAATGGCGGCGCGGCGGGGCGCGCATCGGCTTCACCAACGGGTGTTTCGACCTGATCCATCCCGGCCATGTGCGGCTGCTGAACAAGGCGCGCGCACGGTGCGATCGCCTGGTTCTGGGCCTGAACACCGATGCCTCGGTGCAGCGGCTGAAGGGGCCGACGCGGCCCGTGCAGGCGGAGATGGCGCGCGCGACGGTGATGGCATCGATCGGCGCGGTGGACCTCGTCGTGCTGTTCGACGAGGACACGCCGCTCGAACTGATCCGCGCGCTGCGGCCCGACGTGCTGTTCAAGGGCGCGGATTATGCGATCGACGAGGTGGTGGGCGGCGACGTGGTGCGCGCCTATGGCGGCGAGGTCGGGCTGATCGAGCTGGAGGAAGGGCACAGCACGACGAACCTGATCCGCCGGATGAACGTGCCCGCCTGAGACGTGCCCGCTTGAACCCGCGGCCGCGCCCGGTCAGGCGACCGCCGCGATTTCACCGATGGTGTCGGCCGCGACATCGGCGGCCGTCTTGCCGGCCGCATCCGGCAGCGCCGGTTGCCGGTCGGCCGCCGCGAGGGCGAGCAGCCGGACGCAGTGGCGATAGACATCGATCGGCTGGATCAGCGTCAGGCACGCGAGCTGGCGTGGACAGAGATCGGCCGCCGCGATGTAGCACGGGCTGCACGAGGTCGCCCGGTGCAGGGCAAGCGCGTCCGGCGCGGCGGGCGCCCACTCCACCGCATCGACGGTACCGCTGTGGATGCCGAGCGTCGGGATGCCGACCGCCGCCGCGATATGCTTGGGCCCGCTGTCGTTGCCGATGTAGAGCGCGCCGCGCGCCAGCAGCGCCGGCAGTTGTCCCAGCGGCACCGCGCCGACCACGCAGCCGATGCGGCCGGGGCGGTCCGCCGCGGCCTGCAATTCGGCCGCGATCTCCGCCTCGTCGGGGCCGCCGATCAGCAGCACGTTGACGCCCTCGCGATCGACGAGCAGCCGGATCAGGGTCGCGAAATACGGGATGGGCCATTGCTTGAGATCGTTACCGGCACCGGCATGCACATACACGACCGGCCGGCGGAACAGTCGCCGCAGCGAGGGCGTCAGCACGTCCCCGAGGTCGATCGTCGCCAGGACGTCGCCGCGGATCGGGGCGTGCGGCGGTTCCGTCGCGGCGGCGACGGCGTCCACCAGATGCACAAGATTGTCGGTGATGTGGTAGCGCTTCGCCTGCAGGTTCCGGTCGCCCTCCCACTCCAGCGCGACGTCGAGCCACGGGAACTGGCCCATATGGTCATAGCCCGCCAGCACGCGCGCCCCGGACGCGCGCAGCAGCTTGCGCGTGTCGAGATGCTTGCGCAGGTCGACGGCGATGTCGAACGCATAGGGACGCAGCTGCTCCGCCAGCGCCGCGATGTCCTCCTCGGTCACCTCGCGCCGGCCGAGCGCCGATTTCGCGTGAAAGAAGTTGAACTCGATGATCTCATCGATCGACGGTTCGAGCGCGCGGAAGGCACGCGCGGCGCTCGAGGCCAGCACCGTCAGCCGCGCGTCCGGGAAATGCCGGCGTAGCCGGCGTAGCGCCGGCAGGGCGGTGATGAAGTCGCCGATGTGATCGACCTTGACCGCAAGGATGCGGCGCACCTCCGCGCGCGGGATGATCGGCCCGCTGCTGAACACGGCCTGCAGCGGCTCGTCGCTCGGCGTCAGCCCGTCCTCGTCGTTCAGCAGGTTCGGGTTGAAATAGGGATCGCCCTCGACGAAGCGCGCGGCCCAGCGTGTCTCGAACGCCGCGGTGTCGAAGCGGTCCTGCATGCCCGCGCGGCTCGCCAGTTCGTGATGCACCAGCGTCGCATCGGGGGCGTAGACGACGCGCCGTCCCGACTCGGCCGTCCGCAGGTTGAAATCGAGATCGTTGTTGATGACGTCGTGCGCCTCGTCGAAACCGCCGAGCGCGTCGAACGTCGCGCGGCTGACCAGCAGGCACGCGCCGGTGACCGAACTGACGTCGCGTGGCGTCATCGCGAGCCCGAAATACCCGCCCTCCTCGCGGTCGAGGAAGCGGAACGCGTGCCGTGCCTGCCCCATGTTCGCGAGGAACATGCCGCCGTGCTGCAGCTTCCCGTCGGGGTAGAGCAGGCGCGCGCCCACGGTCCCGACACCCGGTTCGGACGCCGCGTCGAGCAGGCGGTCGAGCCAGTCTCCCTCGATCACCTCCACGTCGTCGTTGAGGAACAGCAGCCATTCGCCGCGCGCCTGCGCGACCGCGCGGTTGTTGAAACGCGACCAGTTGAACGGCTCCGCGATCTCCACCACGCGGTCGGCGGTGGCGCCGAGCCATTCCTTCCACTCGCTCTGCTCCGCCGGGATGTTGTCGATCACCACCGTCTCGAAGTCGCGGTAGTAGGTCCGCTCCCGCAAGGTGGACAGACAGGTGCGGATATGGCCGTGCGCCGCGCAGGTCGGGATGATGATCGACACCAGCCCGCGCGCCCGCGCGGCCGGCAGGAAGCGCCACGTGCCGGGTACCCGGCCGGGCACGGTCGATCCCGTCTGGCCGCGCCGGACCCGCATGGCCTCCAGCGCCGCAAGTTCCGCCGCGTCGGTGTCGAGGGCCGCCGCCTCCCGGTGCGCGAGCAGGCGCGGCAGGTGCGCGACATGCTGCGCCGCCTCGGTCACGCGCAGCACCAGGTCGTAATCCCCTGCGGTCACGAGATCCTCGGCGTCCAGCCCGCAGGTTCGCAGCAGCCGCCCCGTCGCCAGCCAGAATCGCCCGATATAGTTGGTCGCCGCCAGCAGGTCGGGCGACCAGCCGGGCTTGTAGAACGGCGTGCGTTCCTGCGTCGTCGGGTCGATACGGGACTCGTCGCAATAGACGAAATCCGCCGGGCGGTGGCGATCGAGCGCCAGCGCCAGTTCCGCGAGCGCGTCGGCGGCC
>NZ_BANB01000312.1 GCF_000964365.1 Acidisphaera rubrifaciens HS-AP3
GGCAGGCGGAAGCCGATCGGCGCGTCGCCGGGAATGAGGAACAGGTGATCGCCGCGGAAGAACCACCGCCCGGATTGCCAGCGCCGCCCGCCGCCATCGTCCACCCGCCGCAGCGGCAGCACGACGCCGACGCTCGCCGCCAGTCCCTGGCTGAAGACGCGGGCGAGGCGCGCGCGCTCCAGCGGATCCGCGAGCTTCGCGTCCTCGGCCACGACGTTGGCGGGCAGGCGCTGCTCGCGCCAGAGGAAGTAGTGGATGTCCTCATAGGCCGGCTGCACGAGGCCGGGATCGACCTGCAGCCGTTCGGCCAGCACGGCCGCGAAGCGGGCGGCATCGGCCTCCGTCGCGGTGTCGTGGTCGTCGTCGGTCGCGAGCAGGGCGGGGTCGGTCCAGACCGGCTCGCCGTCGCGCCGCCAATGCGCGTTGAGCGCCCAGCGCGGCAGCTGCTCGCCCGGATAATGCTTGCCGAGCGCGAGCTGGATCGCCGCCCCCGGCGCCCAGACCGGCGCCAGGCGGCGCAGCAGGCGATAGGCATAGGCGCGCTTGGTCGGACCCAGCGCGTCGGTGTTCCATTCCGGCGCGTCCGGATCGTCGGCGGCGACGAAGGTGGGCTCCCCGCCCATGGTCAGACGCACGTCGCCCGCCGTCAGCGCCCGATCGACCCGCCGGCCGGCGGCGAGGATGTCGGACCAGGTCGCCTCGGTATAGGGCTTGGTCGTGCGCGGCGTCTCCAGCACGCGGCGCATCCGCATGTCGAAGCCGAACTCGACCTCGGCCTTGTCGTGCGCGCCGGAGATGGCGGCGGCGGAGATCGGATCGGGGCTGGCGGCGAGCGGGATGTGCCCCTCCCCCGTCAGCAGGCCCGAGGTCGCGTCGAGCCCGATCCAGCCCGCGCCGGGCAGATAGACCTCGGCCCAGGCATGCAGGTCGGTGAAATCGGCGGTCGGCCCCTCCGGCCCGCTGACCGGCTTCACGTCGGCGACGAGCTGGATCAGGTAGCCGGAGCAGAACCGCGCGGCATAGCCGAGATGGCGGAGCAGCTGGACCATCAGCCACGCGCTGTCGCGGCACGAGCCGCGCCCCTGCGCCAGCGTCTCCTCCGGCGTCCAGACGCCGGGTTCGAGGCGCACGACGTAGCCGATGCGCCGCTGGACCATCTGGTTGACCGCCACCAGCATGTCCACGGTGCCCTGCTCGCCGCGCGGCACCTCGGCGATCAGGCCGGCGAGCAACGGGCCCGGCGTGTCGCAGCGGCGATAGGGGGCGAGTTCCTGCTCCAGCACCGGGTCGTAGGCGAAGGGGAACGTCTCGGCCTGCGGCTCCAGGAAGAAGTCGAACGGGTTGATCGTCGCCATGTCGGCCACGAGATCGACCGTCACGTCGAAATGCGTCACCCGCTCGGGGAAGACAACACGGGCGAGGAAATTGCCCTGCGGGTCCTGAACCCAGTTCAGGAAATGCGGCTCCGGCGCCACGCGCAGCGAATAGGAGAGGATCGGCGTGCGGGCGTGCGGCGCGGGGCGCAGGCGGATGGTCTGCGGCCCGAGATTGATCGGCCGGTCATAGCGGTAGGTCGTCGTATGCGTGAGGGCGACATGGATCGACATGCGGTCGGGTCCTGCGTGCGGTCGGTAAACGGCGGCGCCCTGGGGTGGGGAGCGGACGGGGCGAGGCGGTGCCTAGCAGAATCCAGGCCGGGCGAAACCGGCCGATGCGCGGTGCTCGCACGCGGACGGCGGGACCCGCCGCCTCAGGCCGGCACCTCGGCGGCCAGCCGCAACAGGTCGGCGCAGCGCCGCCCGCTTTTCGCATAGGCACGCCACCCCGTCTCCGCCGCGAGCTTGGTCCAGTGAACCAGCCGCGCGGCGTCGAGGTCGGAGACGCTGCCGTCGGCGGCCGAGAACGCGCCCGGCAGCGCGTCGGCATCCGCCCGCGCCGCCCGCAGCGCATCGGCGTCGAGTGCCGCGCCCGCCGCGATCACCGCCGCCTTCTCCGCCGGGCGCAGGGCGTCGAACACCAGTTCGGAGATCATCAGCGGCTGCAGCGTGTAGCCGCAGGCACCGCCGCCGGCCGCCGTCGTCACGTGCGGCGCCTGCTCGGCCAGACGGTAGCTGAGCGCGCTGGTGGCCGAGACGATCGCAGCGTCGAGCCGACCCTTGCGCATCGCCTGGCTGATCGCCTCGACCGGCAGCGCCTCCGGCTTCGCGCCGGCGGCCTTGACCATGTCCGCCACCGGCACCGAGCCGCTGCGCACCGACAGCCCGGCCATGTCCGACGGCACCGCGACCGCGCCCGCGCGTGCCGCGACGGCGCGCGGCAGCCAGACCCAGGTCAGGATACGCACGCCATGTCCGCGCAGCAGCGACTCCAGCTGCTGCCCGGCCGGAGCATCGCGCCAGGCCGTCGCCTGCGCCTCGGTCATGACGAGGCAGGGGACGGAGCCGATCGCCGTCTCCGGCAATTCGGCGGCCCCGTTGGCGAGCGGACAGAGCGTAAGATCGAGCGCGCCGCGGCGGAGGCCGGAGAACTGCGCCGCCGCTTTGACCAGGGTCGCCGCCGGATAGACCTCGAACGTCAGCGCGCCGTCGGTCCGGGCGGTGACGTCGGTGGCGAAGCGGCGCACCAGACGGTCACGGAAATCGCCCTGATCGCCACTGCTGGCGGGATAGTGATGGCTGATGCGCAGGACACGCGGCGGAGGCTTTGCCGCCTCGGCAGCGCGGGCACGGCGCAACAGCCAGGGGGTCGCCAGCGGGGCGGCCAAGGGAATCGCCAGACCGGCGGCGGCGGTGCCGGCCATGGCGAGGGCGGCGCGGCGGGAAAGCGGCATCGGGAGTCACCTCTGCCGCTCTCTACGCGGCTAAGATCGGAAGAGCACACGTCTGAACTCC
>NZ_BANB01000311.1 GCF_000964365.1 Acidisphaera rubrifaciens HS-AP3
CCGCCGAGCGCTGCGCCGCCTCGGCCGCGGTCGCGGCGCAGACCCGCGACCAGGGCGCGCGCATCATCGACGCCGGCCTCGGCGCAGTGGCCAGGGGCGTCATTAAGTCGATGATCGCCCAGGACGTCGCCTTCCACGCCTTCCTCTACGCGGCCTCCGGCAACGCCATGATCGGCCCGAGTGCGGAGGTCCACTGGCGCTTCCTCCGCCGCGTGATGGGCGAGGTTCTGCGCCGGTCGGAGCCGCCGCCCAGCATCTGGCAGCAGCACGCCGCCATCCTGGAAGCCGTCGTCGCCGGCCACGCGATCGAGGCCGAGACGCGCACCGTCCGCCACATCTCCAGCGCCGCCGCCCGCCTCGCCGGCGCGACGGAAGACGACGCCACGGCCGCGGCCGCGCCCACACCCGCGCCCCGGGCCGGGCGCACGCGCGCCCAGCGAACGCCGACCCATCCGCGCCGCTGACGGGCGCGACCACCCACACTTACACGCGGCAGCAGACCGCACGGAAAGGAGAGGACGTGTCCCAGGCGACAGGCATGACCGCGGGCGCCGCCACGGCGACGGCGGAAGACCGGACCTATGCGAAGGTGACGCGGCGCATCGTGCCGTTTCTCTTCTTCTGCTACCTCGCGGCCTATCTCGACCGCGTCAACGTCGCCTTCGCGAAGCTGCAGATGCTCGACGACCTGCATCTGAGCGAGGAAGTCTATGCGTTCGGCGCCAGCATCTTCTTCATCGGCTACGTGCTGGTGGAGGTGCCGAGCAACGTCATCCTCCACCGCGTCGGCGCGCGGCTGTGGATCGCGCGCATCATGATCTCCTGGGCGCTGCTGTCGGGTGCCACCGCCTTCATCCACACCGCGCTGTCGTTCTACATCCTGCGCTTCCTGCTCGGCGTGGCGGAGGCCGGGTTCATCCCCGGCGTGCTGCTGTATCTGACCTACTGGTATCCAGCGCGTCGGCGCGGGCGGGTGACGGCGATCTTCCTCACGGCCATCCCGATGGCGAGCATCTGCGGCGGGCCGCTGTCCGGCTGGCTGCTGAAATCCTTCAACGGCGCGGGCGGCTTCGCCGGCTGGCAATGGCTGTTCCTGATCGAGACCGTGCCCTCGCTGATCCTCGGCATCGTCACGCTGTTCTACCTCGACGACCGCGTGGCCGGCGCGAAGTGGCTGACCGAGGACGAACGCGCGCTGGTCGCCGCCAACGTCGCGCGGGAGGAGGCGGACAAGCACGAGCACGCCCACCTCTCCGCCGCGTTCAAGACGCCGCGCGTGTGGCTGCTCGGCCTGATCTATTTCGGCATCGTCTGCGGCATCTACCTCAACAGCTTCTGGGTGCCGACCATCATCAAGCAGACCGGCATCGCCGACCCGTTCCGCATCGGATTGCTGACGGCGGCCCTGTACGCGGTGGCGATCGTCGCCATGATCGCGCTCAACAGCAGTGCCGACCGGATGCGCGAGCGGCGCTGGCACACCGTCGTCCCCTGCCTCGTCACCGCCGCGGGCTTCGCCGTCACCGCCTGGGCGCCGGGCAACGCGACCGTGGCGCTCAGCGGCCTCGTCCTCGCGGTGGCC
>NZ_BANB01000310.1 GCF_000964365.1 Acidisphaera rubrifaciens HS-AP3
GTCGTGCTGGTCGCTCTCCAAACCCGGATCGGCGGGCCGGTGGCGGCTCAGGGCCGCACCTGTCCCTCGCCCCGGACGACGTAGCGGAACGTCGTGAGCTGTTCGAGACCGATCGGCCCGCGCGCATGCACGCGCCCCGTCGCGATGCCGATCTCCGCGCCGAAGCCGAACTCGCCGCCGTCGCAGAACTGCGTCGAGGCGTTCCACAGCCCGACCGCGCTGTCGATGCGGCGCAGGAACGTCTCCGCCGCCGCCGCGTCGTCGGCCACGATCGCGTCCGTGTGGCCGCTGCCGTGGCGTGCGATATGCGCGAGCGCGGCGTCGATCCCGTCCACCACGCGCACCGACAGCACGGCATCGAGCCATTCCGTGTCCCAGTCGCCCTCCGCCGCCGCCGGCAGCCCCGGCACGATCGCGCGCGCCGCCGCGTCGGCGCGGAACTCGCAGCCGAGCGCCGCCAGATCGGCGATCAGCGCCGGCAGCAGGGCAGGGGCGATGGCGGCGTCGATCAGCAGCGTCTCCGTCGCGCCGCAGACGCCGGTGCGCCGCATCTTGGCGTTGGCGAGGATGCTGCGCGCCATCGCGTGATCGGCGCTGGCATGGACATAGGTGTGGTTCAGCCCGTCGGCATGCGCGAGCACCGGCACCCGCGCCTCGCGCTGCACCCGCTCGACCAGCGAGCGGCCGCCGCGCGGGATGATCAGGTCGATCAGTCCCGATGCCGCCAGCATCGCGGCGACATAGGCGCGGTCCGTCGTCGGCGCCGTCTGCACGCACGCCGCCGGCAGCCTCGCCTCCTCCAGCCCCGCGGCCAGCGCCGCGCCGATCGCCCGCGCGCTTTCGATGCCGTCCGACCCGCCGCGCAGGATCACGGCGCTGCCCGCCTTGACGCACAGCCCGGCCGCGTCGGCGCCCACGTTGGGCCGGCTTTCGTAGATCATGCCGATCACGCCGATCGGCTGCGCCACGCGCTGGATGCGCAGCCCGTTCGGCCGCGTCCAGTCGGCCAGCACGCGGTCGAGCGGATCGGGCAGGGCGGCGACCACCTCCAGCGCCTCGGCCATCGCCGCCACCCGCGCGGGAGTCAGCGTCAGCCGGTCGCGGACGCGAGAAATGCTGATCGACCAGCGCGCCGAGA
>NZ_BANB01000309.1 GCF_000964365.1 Acidisphaera rubrifaciens HS-AP3
CCGAGGCGCCGGACGACCCCGTGCTGGCGGCACAGTGGCGCATCCACCGGTCGGCGGCGCTGCAGGCAACGGGCGACCTGGCCGGCGCACGCGCTGCGGTGGATTCGGCCGACGTGCCGCCGGGAATGGCCTCGGCCCTCGCCTCCCGGCGCCTCGCCCTCGCCCCGCGCGACGACCCCGCGGCGGTACACCGGGCGGCGGAAGCGGCGGAGGCGGCGCTGGCGGTGCCGGGCGAGACGGCCGAGGCGCGCATCAACGGCCATTTCAACCTGGGGCGCTTCTGGTCCCGCCGGGACGAGCGCGACCGCGCCTTTGACCACTGGCGCACGGGCCATGACCTGTTGAGGCCGTTGCAGCCATTTTCGCGCGCGCGCTTCGCCGAGTTCGTCGGCGCGATGGAGGAGGTGTTCGACGCCGCCCGGCTGCGCGACGGGCCGCGTGCGGATTCCGATGACCCGTCGCCGGTCTTCATCGTCGGCATGCCGCGATCCGGCACCACGCTGGCCGAGCAGATCCTGGCGGCCCATCCCATGATCCACGGCGCCGGCGAGCGCAGCGCGCTCGCCTTCGCCTATGCGGCGCTCGCGGGTGATGCCGAAATGGAATCGCGCGACGCGGCGCTGCGCGTGGCCGGTCAGGATCGGGCAACGCTGACGGCCGCTTCGCTCTCCTACCTTGCGGCGCTACGGGCGCTGGCGCCGGAGGCGTCGCGGATCGTCGACAAGATGCCGGGCAATTTCCGCATCCTCGGCTTCCTCACCCTGTTGCTGCCGGGGGCGCGGGTGATCCATTGCGTGCGCGATCCGCGCGATATCGGGTTCTCGATCTTCACGCTTCGTTTCTACGGTCACCATGCGTACGCGCATGATTTGGCCGATCTCGGCTGGTATATCGGCATGCATCACCGGCTGATGACGCATTGGGCCGCGGCGGCGCCGATGCCGATCCTGCGCGTTCACCTGCATGACTGGATCGACGATCTGCGCGGCACCACGGCCCGCGTCCTCGATTTCATAGGGCTTCCCTATGACGCCGCGTGCGAACGCTTCCATGAGCTCGATCGCGAGGTGCGCACGGCCAGCCGCGATCAGGTGCGCCGACCCGTCAACCGGGCCGGCATGGGACGCTGGCGCGACTACGCGGACCAACTGGCGCCGATGATCGAGGCGTTGCAGGACACCGGCGCGCTGCCCGGCCGGACCGCCGGCGGGTAGACGTGACGGGGTTCACGTTCATGTTACGATAGCAGGACGTTCCTGCGTCTTTCGTCTTATATACGGAACTATTGCGAAGGGGTAGCGTCGGGGTGCGCCGGGCTCCGCGAGCCCAGCGAGCGATCCCTCGTCGCCTGAACGCAACGCTCGGGGCCGGCGGCACGGACATCTCAGACGATTGCGGTGGCCCCATGGCTGACACGATCTTCAGCTGGACGACGGCGGCCGATGGCGATTGGACCACCGCCGGCGACTGGAGTCAGCCCGGCTATCCCGACGCGGCCACGGCCGCGGCGGTGATCGCGGCGAGCGCGACCTCCTACACGATCACGCTCGGCGGCGGCGACCCCCTCATCACCGTCGCCAGCCTTGCCATCACGTACAGCAACGCGACCTTGTCGATCGCCAATGCGGGCGGTACCGAAACGGTGCTCGGCGACCTCACCGACGCGGGCAGCCTCCTGGTCGATACGAGCGGCGGGGGCGGCAGCGGACTGGCGGTGGGCGGCACGCTGACCGTCACGGGGCAGTTCTACGTGGGCGGCGGTGGTCTGCCCTCGGCCAGCGCGGTCACCCTGGGCGCCCTCGTCAACACCGGCGCGATCAACGTGGTGGGCAATTTCGCCACGCCCGCCGATTCGGCGACGGTGACGGTCGGCGGGCCGGCCGGCTTCGGCACCGTGGGGGTGGTGACTGGCTCGGTCTATCTGGACGGCGGCGGCACGATCGTCTTCGCGTCCGGCGAGATCACGGCGGTAGCCACCGCCTCGTCGCTTGAATTGCGGGCGGGCGGCCAGATCGACGACGCGGGCGTGGCCGGGGCGAACA